>CAYXFE010000038.1:0-7911 GCA_964464195.1 uncultured Candidatus Bathyarchaeia archaeon | reverse complement strand
CTGCTCTTCCAACTTCCCCGGTTGCGCCGAGGAACCTAATCTTTAAAGGTATATTCTTCACCTTCCATACTCAACTTGCTAAGGCAACCTAATATTTAAGTATAATAACCTTTAAGGCTTCCAATTCTAACCTCACCATTCTTTATTGCCTTCAAAACAGAATCAACATCCGCATCCATATTTATGTTAACTTCAGTATAGACCTGGAATAGTTGATTAGGCCTATGCGCGTCGGTTCCAGCAACTCCAGGCAAGTTTAGTTCTTTTGCAAGTTTTTCAGCAAGTCTATTCTCGGCTTTTGTCGCTCTGTAATTTAGAATTTCAATTGCGTCCGCATCTAATTTTCTAGCGTAATCGCCTAGTCCGCATACTCTATATGGATGAGGAATTATTATGACTGCTTGCATTTCCCTGGCAAAATCAACCAGTTCTAAGGCGCTTAATGGATATTTTGGCATTTCCTCAACGCCCAAAACGTTAATGTGCCCCTCAAAAGTGCTTACTTCAATTCCTGGAATAACCAGCAAACCTTCATAAGCCCTAGCAAACCTCTTAACTTGCCTATACCCCTCAATGGTGTCATGATCAGTTATTGCAACAGCCTTAACTACCGGATTCAAGTTTAGCTGTTCAATTAACATTTTGGGACTGATATTTGAGTCTCCCGAATATACCGTGTGAACGTGCAAATCTATCCTAATCATCCCTTTTCCTCAAGATTTCTGAAATGTAATTGGCAAAATCTTCAGCGGCTGCCTTATCCCATTTTTCAACTTTAATCGTAAATAGTTTAATTCCCTTCCTTTCGCATATATTTCTACAGGATTTCTCTATGTAGCCTTTCCAATCCTCAATGTTTTCCAGCAGAAATACCATTTCATAACTTGTCTGTCTTATATAACTGGCGACTTGTTCTGCTACATACTTTATGGTTTCTGTGTCAAGCGGGATTGCGACTTCATGTTGCGAAAGGGGATAAACCTCATCTATCTCGTCTGGAACAATTCCGAAAGGCGCAGCATACGTGCAGACATGCATCCTTCCAGTCTCATCGCCAAGCTTCTCCTTGATTATTTTGCGGAATCTCTTCTGCTCTCTAGCCCTATGGAAAGGTTTCTCCTTCGTTTGAGGAAGCAAAACTAATATTTTTGCATTTTCAGGAGGAGAATAATCATTCAGAATCTTTCTTCTATGCCTAACCACTTCCGGTCTAGCCAAGTCTAAATGACTAAAATAGAATAGTCCGCTTTCCTTAGTAATTGGACTATGCCTCTCTAGGTAATCAGCATATTTTCCCAGCCTTTTCAGTGCCTTTAGCAACGCTGGATGGCTGTGGCAACGCAGCTCTAAATACTCCCATAAACGACCTTCAACTATTGCCTGCCTTATCCTTCTTAATTCTCCAAAGCAAACGTGGAGGTTATGTTCAGCCAGCAATTTTTCCCTTTCATTTTTCGGCATGTCTCTAAGCTCTTTTGCAGTATGCTTGACGCAGACTGGACATGAGCATGGAAGCCACTCAAGCTCTTCAAGCCTAAAGGTTCCATACTCAGTCATGTAGCGGTTCTCTCTAGCATAGATTGCATAGGCGGCGGAATCAAACATGTCGCATCCTAAAGCTATTGCCAAGCTGAACATGAAGGGATGACCAGCGCCGAAAAGATGTAACGGCCTTTCCAATGGAAGATTCATTTTTGCCGCCATTATCATGTCGACTAGCATGTCGAACTGATATTGCTCCATAACCGGCGTTGGACTTCCTAAAGCATGAATTTCGAATGGAAGCTTCCCAATTTCCTTAGCTGACTTGGAAATTAGGTCTAGGAATTTTCCTCCTTGAACTGGACCTACCCAAAGTATGTCATTTCGGCTTTTAATTTTCCACAAGGCCTTTGCTCTAGCTAAGGTTTCTTTTACGGTTTCCTCGGCGTATTTGCGGCTGACATTCCATCCGGTTGGAATGTCAAGTATGACGGCTATATCTGTGCCTATCTTCTCTTGGTAATCTATGATTTCTTCCGGCTTAACCTCGATGTCTCCGTAGACAAGGATTTGGTAGGCTCCTGAATCCGTCATTATTACGCCGTCAAAGCCTAATAGTCTATGAATTCCCTGTTTAATCGCCTTTTCTCCATAATGTTTCCTTATTATGTAAGCGTTTGTAATTAGCGCATTACATCCAAACTTTTCAGCCATTTCCTTTGGCGGTATGGGCTGAACTGCCGGATTAATCACTGGAAACAGTACTGGCGTTTCTATACTTCCACTTTTAGTTTTCAGCCTGCCAATCCGCGCAAGCAAGTCTCTTTCTCTAATCTCAAAGCACATTGTGCAACCGCCAAGCTGAACATCACCTTTATAGCAGATGTCTCTCATTAATCTGCTGTTCAGAAGGGAACAAGAATGGTATGCACCGTGAAAATTTATGAAAAGCCAAAGCTTGAAAATCCGGTATTGCTTGAAGGACTGCCAGGAATAGGCTTTGTCGCAAACATTGCGGCATTACATCTAATCAGAGAATTAAACGCGAAAGTATTTGCTGAAATTTACTCCTCAGCCTTCCAAGACTTGGCAGTTACAACGGAGAATGGAAATGCTAGGCCGCCATTTAATGAGCTCTACTATTATAGGGGAGAGAATGGCGAAAGAGATTTGATGATCTTGTATGGGAATACTCAAGCCCTAACGTCCTATGGGCAGTATGAGCTGTGCTGGAAAATTCTTGACCTAGCCCAAGAGCTTGGATGCCGCTATATAATTACGATGGGCGGATTGCGTAAAGAGGAAAAAATTGAAAAGCCGAAACTTTACTTTGCCGCTGCGGATTTAGAGTCTGCGAAGGAAGCCCTAAGCCTTGGAGCCGAAATCTTTGGAGGAAACATTTTCGGCATGGCTGGCTTACTGGTTGCTTTAGGAAAGCTTAGGGGGTTTCGAGGCTTCTGCCTGCTAGCGGAGACTCCTGGATATTATCCAGACGCTGTTGCCGCTAGGGCCGTATTGGAGCCTATATGTAGATTTCTGAATTTAAAAGTTGATTTTTCACGTTTGGACATTGCTGCTGAGGCTACTCGTAGAATTCTTGAGGATTACGGAATTTTAAGTCGAGAAGAGGAGGAAAAGAGGGAAAGACCCGGCGAATCTTGGATTATTTAGATTCTTTCGCTCCCTTCATCTCGGCGACAAATTGTTCATAAACTTTTTGAACTCTTTCTGCGGCTGGCCCTGAACCTTCAACTACGCCTTTCTCTGTAACCTTAATTCGGTCCATAACCCATATGAATCCCTTGTCCTCGTAAAGCTTCACCATGGTTGGAAAAACTTTTTCAAGCCTATCAGCCAAAGCCTTCAAGTCGAACGGCTTTTCTATGGCGAGAATTTCAGCCACAACATTTCCATTAAGGAAGACTCTATTGAAAACTTGACCTTTCTCATCCTTTGCTTCAGCTAGGCAGAGACTTAGGTTTTCAGGGTTTACTCCAGCTAGGGTTCCAGTATATCTTCTACCATCACTAGTAACGACTACAACTGTCTTTTCGAGTAGGGCGCTGATCTCGCTGAAGAACTTTCTTTCTGCAACAGACATCTAATGCACCCACACATAATGAGACCTAACCAAATTAAAAGCTTAGCCCATCATCAAAGTAAATTAACTTCTTAGCTCGCTTTTTTCCAAACTCTGCTTTAGCTTTAGAAACGTTTTTGGCTGGATATCCTCCTTTACTACTGCGCCTGCGTCTATCCAGCAATCATTTCCAACTTTGACGCCGGGCATGAAAAGTGCACCTATCCCCGTGGAAACATTATCTCCAAAAATAACTCCAAGCTTTCTTCTTCCACTATTGACTTCTCTTCCCTTAATTTTCATTTTCACCATTTTTCTATCAAAACGTAAATTCGCAATTTTTGTTCCTGCTCCGAAATTGCAGTTTTCGCCTATAATGCTGTCTCCAACATAGGATAAATGTCCAATATGCGTTTTATCCATGATTATGCTGTTCTTTATTTCGCATGCATTTCCAATTCGCGCCTCATTTCCAATACTTGTGTATGGCCTAACATAGCAATTTGGCCCAACATCGGCGTTTCTTCCAATATAGACTGGGCCTTCAATATAGGCTCCGCTTCTTATTCGAGCGCCCTCTTCAACAATAATTTTGCCAGTTAGAACGGCTCCAGCCTCAACCTCGCCCTTCACAGAAGATTCTATACGCTTTAATACCCACTCGTTCGCCTCTAAAAGATTCCACGGATAACCAGTGTCAATCCATTCCTCCCGCGGAATAACCTCCGCCAGCACCCTCTTTCCTTCCTTCATCAAAAGTTTTAGGGAATCTGTTATTTCGAGTTCTCCACGCGGAGAAGGCTCAGTCTTTTCTATCTTTTCGAATATTTCCTCTGAAAAGACGTAAATGCCAGCATTAACAAGATTGCTTGGCGCTTCTTCTTTCGGCGGCTTTTCAATTAAATCGACAACCCATCCCTCTTCAAGCTTGACAACTCCGTAGCGCTCAGGATTTTTTACCGGCGTAACTGCCATCGTAACTGATGGCTTATTCTGTTCATGTGCTCTCAAAACCTTCATTATTACTTCTGGAGTGAAGAGTAAATCCCCATAGACTACGAGGAAGTTTTCATCTACGTAGGGCTTAGCGGTTTTTATTGCATCGGCTGTTCCCAAAAGCTTAGGCTGAACAGCATACTCGATTTTTAATCCTAAACTTGAACCGTCCGAGAATCTATCCTTTATCATTTCAGCCTTATAGCCGACAATTAGGCATATTTCATGTATTCCAGCCTCCTTTATGGCTAACAGCACATGCTCCAGAATCGGTTTCCCTCCGACCGGAATCAAATGTTTAGGCCTAGTGTTTGTCAGGGGCCTAAGTCTAGTTCCTTCGCCAGCAGCTAAAACAACAGCCTTCAAGTCTAAGCCTCCTTAATAACTCTGCTTACGAAATGTAAAGTTTTCCGCATAATTTCATCAGCCACCTCACGCCTTTCAGCCTCGGCTGTAATCCTAATTAGAGGTTCAGTTCCAGAAGGCCTAACTAGAACCCATCCTTCGGAAAGGGAAAGCCTTACTCCGTCAACGGTCAGCTTTTCCTTGAAATTTGGGAAAACAGAGTCAATTTCACGTTCTATTCTCTGCATAACTTTCTCTTTAAGCATGTGGGGGCATTCGATTTTTTCCCTTAAAATGGGATATTGGGGAACCTTTTCTAGAAGCCGAGACAATTCAGCCTTTCTCTCTTCAAGCATCTTCAGCATGAGCACTGATGAGAGTATTCCATCTGGACAGTAATGGTATTTTGGGTGAATCCATGCCCCGCATGGTTCTCCGCCGAAGACTGCATGGTACCTCTTCATTGCTTCGGCAATATTCACGTCTCCAACCCTTGTTCTTACAACCTTCCCGCCCATTTCCTCGACTATTTTATCGATGCACATTGAAGCCTCAACATGCGTAACTACGGTTCCGCCGCCAGCCTTCTCAATAGTATAGGCGGCATACAAAGCCAAAGTTTGGTCTAGAGGCGCAAAGTTTCCCTTTTCATCAATTATCACCATGCGGTCTCCGTCGCCATCATAGGCAAACCCTACATTCGCTCCAAGCTCTCGAACGATTCTGCAAAGAGGCTTTAAGCTCTCTTCGTCTGGAAGCGGACTTCTAGCCGGGAAGAATCCGTCCATTTGGGCGTTAACAGCCCTAACTTCGCATCCAAGCTTCCTAAATATGAGTGGAGCAAGAATGGATGTAGCTCCACATCCTGGATCGATCACAACATGCCAAGACTTTTCAAAACTTAAATTTTCAATTACTAATTCGATGTAATCATCTATTAGGTGGCTGGCTTCTTGGCATTTTCCGATTCCATTCCATCTGGCAAGTTTGAAATCTTGATTTTCGATTATTTGCTCTATTTCTTCCGCCTTTTCCATGCTGAGGGCTACGCCTTCTTTGTCGAAAATTTTTATTCCATTATATTGTGGCGGATTATGCGAGGCAGTAATCATCACGCCGCAATCAAAATCATGCTTCATAGTTAGATACGCCAGAACGGGGGTTGGAACTATTCCAAGCTTTGTCACATTTGCACCGGCGGATAAAATTCCTGAAATCAAGGCTTTCTCTAGGAATTCTCCGGAAACACGCGTGTCCCTTCCAATAAGAAATTCTCCTTCTTCATGTTTTGTTGCGAGTGCCAGTCCAACCTTTAGGGCTAGTTCTGCTGTTAGTTCTCTGTTTGTTATTCCTCTAATTCCGGAGGTTCCGAAAAGCTTTGGCATTCTAGACTTCCAGAATCAAAATTGACCATTTAGCTTATAGTTTTTCTGTTTGCATTTGCAGAAATTCTTGTATGTCCTTTATTGTTGGGTGCTCGGCGTTTGGGCTTGAAATGTAGTAGGCTGCGACTGAATTTGCGAATGTTAGGCGTATTTCATGACTGAATTTATGCGCGTCTGCGAATATGTTTCCGGCGTTCCAGGCGTCTCCAGCACCAGTAGCCCTTAAAACCTCAACTTTAAAAGATGGAACCCGAACTTCGGTTTTGTCGCTAAGGAATGTTGAGGCAAATTTTGTCGTGTGCAAGTCTATTCGGCTTTTCGAGCGTTTAGCAAGCAGCCTAGCGTTCATTCTGGCTTTTTCCTCTAAATTTTCGGCTTCCTCGATTTTTTCACATAATGTTGAGCCGTACCAGACTGCTTCATTTTCATTTAGGCTTAGAATATCCACCAAATCTGAAAGAATGACTTCGTTTACAAGTTCTTTTATCGCTTCCTTGTTTGGGCTGGGGTCGGCGGTATCAAAGTATGTTTTTCCTCTTCCATGCTTTTTTACATGCTGAAAAACTGTTTTTGCAAGTTTTGTTCCATATTTTCTTGTTCCAGCCCAATTGAAAATGCATACATAGTCTGCTTCAGCTAAAAGCCTAAAGTCCTCATCATCCAAGTCTTCCGGCCCGAAATCTTCAAGGCTCCCTAGGTCTCGAAGCATAACATTGGCCCTTTCATCATCATATTTTAGCTCCAAAGCCGTCGTTATGGAAGTTCTTCCATGAACTTTTACATGTGAAATGTCTACGCCTAAAGGCTGAAGGTAATGCCTTAGCATGGTCAATCCGATATTTCCAGTGATAATTATCGCGTAGACTTTTGCTCCAAGCTTGGCTAGGGCTGAAGCCGTATTGGCGGCGTTTCCTCCCCTAAATTCCAACTGTTTTATTCCATCTATTGCCCCGCCCTTACGCGAAACCACCTCAGCCAGAACCTTTGAAAAATCTGCGACGTTAAGGTCTATGCTTACGAATCTGTCTAGAAAGAAGTCGGGCATGACTACTACGCTGAACTGTTTAGGTTCAAAGTCTTCAAGCAAGTTTAGCAGCTTTTCAACGTTTTCCTTTAAGCTCATCTCAAAGCCTTCCTATTGATTATGGCTCATAACTCTTATAGTTGCCTAGTCATTATTCAATTTTAGCAGGTGAAACAGCAGTTGTTCGATGAGGAGAAGCTTGAGGAAATAAAGAAAAGGCTGGAAGCATGGGAGAAGGAGACAGTTCCACAAAGCCTTGCCAGAATGCCTGAAAGAAGAGAAGAATTCTACACGAACTCTTACATTCCAGTCAAGCGTATTTACACACCCCTAGACGTGAAAGAGAGCGACTATTTGCGTGATCTAGGTTTTCCAGGCGAATACCCATTTACCCGCGGCGTATATCCAACCATGTATCGGGCTAGATTATGGACTATGAGGCAGTATGCCGGCTTTGGAACGGCTGAACAGACAAATAAACGCTTCAAATATTTGCTTGAGCATGGACAGACAGGTCTAAGCGTAGCCTTTGACTTTCCAACTCAGCTTGGCTATGACTGCGACCATCCATTGGCTAAGGGAGAAGTTGGCAAGGCGGG
>CAYXFE010000037.1:0-7985 GCA_964464195.1 uncultured Candidatus Bathyarchaeia archaeon | reverse complement strand
GGATGCGGAGTTTCGGGGTCTATCTCCGTGCTATTGGCATCTTTAAGTCCGCAGACATTTCTTGCAAACTCGACGACGGCCAGTTGGAAGCCGAAGCATACTCCAAGGAAGGGTATGTCATTTTCACGTGCAAACTGTATCGCCATGATTTTTCCTTCCGCTCCCCTTGACCCAAAACCGTAGGGGACAAAGATGCCATCATAATTTTTCAGTTGCTCAAGCTTCTTTGGGTTTTCTTCGAATTGTTCGGCTTCAAAATAGTCTATTAGGACTTTTGTTTCGCATTTTGCTCCGGCATGTCGAAAAGCCTCGTTCATGCTTACATAACTGTCAACTAGGCCGGCGTATTTTCCGACAAGCGCTATTTTCACCTCATACTTGGGATGCAATAATCTATCTACGAAGCTTTTCCATCTGCTCCAATCCGGCTTTTCCGCTTGTAAGCCAAGCCTTCTGCATATGAAGTCGCCCATTCCCTGCTCGTCGAGGATTAATGGAACCATATAAATTGTGGGAACCGTATAGGAGCAGAAAACAGCCTTTTCCGGTATTGTCCCGAAAAGCGCTATTTTTCTTAATGCCTCTTTGTCAATCATTTTTTGGCAACGCGCAACTATTATGTCGGGTTGAATACCTATGCGTCTAAGCTCGTTTACGCTATGCTGCAAAGGCTTGGTCTTCATTTCTCCAGTAACATCCAGGATTGGGACAAGTGCAACATGCACGTAAAGCGTGTTTTCGAATCCCTCTTCAAGTCTCATCTGCCTAATAGCCTCAAGAAATGGTAAGCCTTCAATGTCGCCTACCGTTCCTCCAACCTCAGTTAGGACAACGTCAGCGCCAGACCTTTTGGCTACGCCTCGTATCCTATTTTTAATTTCATTTGTCACATGCGGAACTATTTGGACGCATCTTCCCAGAAAATCGCCTCTTCGCTCCTTCTCTATTACCGCCTGATAAATTTGGCCAGTAGTTATGTTATTGTCTTTTGAAAGGTTTAGGTCTAGGAATCTTTCATACCAGCCTAAGTCTAGGTCTGTTTCGCCTCCATCGTCGGTTACGAAGACTTCTCCGTGCATGTATGGATTCATCGTGCCTGCGTCGACGTTCACGTATGGATCTATTTTTATGGCTGTAACTTTGAAGCCGCGGGTTTGAAGCATTTTTCCAATAGATGATGTTACTATTCCCTTTCCAACAGAGCTTAAAACTCCGCCTGTGATGAAAATGAACTTGGTCATGGCTATCCGCAACAAGTCTGTAAACTAAACATTTTATGCTTTAAACTCTTTCGCCTATTCAGCCAAGGACAAAATTGAATCTGCTTGCTCTCTGGTTAAGGCTAGTCCATGCAGATACTTGCCTTTAAGCTTAGAGTTTCGCAGAAAGGTCTCTTTGATGAGAAGCGGCTTTTCAAATCTGACAACATAAGTAAAGTTTAGCGCGCCTCTCCAATTCCATTTCTCACATTCTATCCTTTCCTCTTCAGACAATTCCTCAAAGCTTTGAAAATTACTGATAACTCCATAGCCTATGAAAGCGTCTCCCCTCGCCGTTTTGTGGGCAAAGAAAATTATTTGGTTAGGCTTCCACCGCCTTCTTATTCCCACATAATATTTTGTCCTTTCAAAAACTTGGTCGACCCATTCTTTGCGGGTTATTCTCAGAATGTAGCCCGCAGCTTCTTCGCTTGGCATGAAGATCATCTTATGGAATTATTGCTATCTTAATGTCTCTCTTAGAGGTTAATAAGAGCTCAAAGGCTTCGCTGATTTTTTCAAGGGGCATTCTGCGCGTTATAAGCGGTCTAACATCGATTGTTCTTGAAGCGATGAGGTTTAGTGCCCTTTTGAAGTGTAATGGGGTTGCATGGAAAACTCCCATCACTTTTACTTGGCCATAATGCAGCAATTCAGTATTGACTCTAATTTCGGTTCCCGGCGGGCATCCGCCGAATTCTAGAACTGTTCCTCCACGTCTAACAAGTTTTAGGGCTTGTTCCCAAGTTTGAGGCAATCCAACAGCCTCAATTGCAACGTCTACGCCGTATCCGTCAGTTAATCTACGAACTTCCTCAACGGCGTCTGTTTCTTTAGCATTTACAACATCGTCGGCTCCAAGCTTTTCAGCCATTTCAAGCCTTTCATCCACCAAGTCAATAACTATGATTTTTGAGGCTCCAAGCCTTTTGACGCATAGCAAATGCATCAGCCCTATTGGGCCTGCACCAATGATGGCTACACTGTTGCCTAGGCCTACCTCAGCCTTTTCTATTCCATGTAGGACGCAGGCGAGAGGCTCTGTCAAGGCGGCTTCTTCAAAGCTTAAGTGATTTGGAATTTCCTGCATGTTTACGGTAACCATTCTGGATGGAACTTTTATGTATTCGGCGTAGGCTCCCCAAAGCCACATCATGTCTTCGCAGAGGTTATAGTCGCCCTTCTGGCACATTCTACATTTTAGGCATGGCGCACTGTTTCCGGCTCTAACCCTCATCCCAACTTTCGGCCATGAAACTCCCTCGCCGACTTCTACTACTTCTCCTGCCCATTCATGGCCAAAAACTGTTGGAAGCTTGATTACTCCGCTTACATAGCCCCTCTTGAAGATTTTTAGGTCTGTTCCGCAAGTTGTTGCCGCTCTGATTCTAACAAGGACTTCTCCCGGCCCAACCCTAGGAGTTTCAACTTCTTCTATTCTTAGGTCTTTAATTCCATAAAGCATAGCAGCCTTCATGAATAGGCCTCAAACCTAAATTTTGCTTTTAACATATAAAGCAATGCCTACCGCGTGTTTAGGACAACTATTTTTAAGCATTCCTTGCTTTCTTTCGCGGTTTTAAAGGCTTCAGCAATTCTTTCTAGCGGAAAACGATGAGTAATTAGCTTTTTAGCATCAATTACCCCTTTGAGAATAAGTTGTAAAGCCATTCGGGTCTCAACATGCGAAGTGGAATATGAAGGAACAATTCTAATCTCATTAAAAAATAGCATGTTTGGACTTATCTCAATCTTGTCATTAGGCGAAGTAGGCGCAAACACGCATACTGTTCCGCCCTTTCTGCAAATCCGCAACGCATCCATATACGCCTTGGCATTCGGCGCAGTAACAATAACCAAATCTGCACCTCTCCCGTCGGTTTCGGCTCTAACCCTCTTTGCAAAATCTTCCCTTTCCGGATTAACTGTAACGCTTGCGCCAGCATCCTCAGCCGCTTTAAGCCTATAATCGACAAAGTCGCTTACAAGAATTTGGCTTGCTCCAAGATGTCGTGTGAGAGTTGTATGTATTATTCCGGCTGGTCCAGCGCCAATAATCGCAACCGTATCACCCGGCTCGATTTTGCATTTTCTTAACGCCCTAATACAGCATGCAACCGGCTCTATCAGAGTTGCTTCTTCAAATGAGATTTCATTTGGGATTTTGAATGTGTCTATTTTTAGGTTTGGAGCTGGAACCTTGAAGTATTCTGCGAATCCGCCTGGAATTATGTGTGTTTTCGTGAACTGTTCACACATTGTATAATCATTGTGGATACAGTAGTGGCATGTTAGGCATGCCACGTGATGATGAACGAAAACTCTTTCGCCTTTACGGAAACCTTCAACCTTTTCGCCGACTTCAACAACTATTCCCGAAGGTTCATGCCCCAAAACCAATGGGGCTCTATCCTTAAGGTACCAGTCCATTAGGTCTGAGCCGCATAGGCCGCAAGCCTTCATTTCAACCAGAATTTCGTCTGGGCCAATTTCTGGAATTGGCTTATCCTCTATTCTTATGTCGTTTGGCCCATAATAGACTGCTGCCTTCATTTTGGTTAACCGTTTCCTTTATGCTTTAGGAAACTTAAAGGATTTTCATCTCAAAATTCTAATATGCCCTCCCATCTTATCTATAAGTTCAAGTGCGAGGTGGAAATGGTTTGGAGGTTAGGAAGATTGCTGTTTTAGGCGCTGGCCTAATGGGGCATGGAATAGCGCAGGTTGCTGCTCAAGTCGGAAAATACGAGGTTAGCCTAAGAGACATCAAACAAGAGTTTATTGACCGCGGAATGGACATGATACGAAATAGTCTACAAAAATTCCTAAGCAAAGGCGTAATTTCTGAGGCTGAAATGAATGAGGTTCTAGCTAGAATTCATCCAACCATAGACTTAAAAGAAGCAGTTTCAGATGCAGACCTCATAATTGAGGCTGTTCCAGAAAACATTGAACTGAAAAAGTCCGTTTTCAGCGAAGTGGACAGCCTAGCGCCTCCACACGCAATAATTGCGTCAAACACATCATCAATAAGCATAACTGAGCTTGCGTCAGCCACGAATCGTCCGGAAAAAGTTTGCGGAATGCACTTCTTCAACCCGCCCCAGCTCATGAAGCTGGTTGAAATAATTAAAGGAGCGAAAACATCGGATGAGACCATTCAGACGGTTCGTCAAGTGGCGGAGAAAATGGGTAAAGAAACAGTTCTGGTCAAAAAGGATTGCCCCGGCTTTATCGTGAACAGAATTCTTATTCCAGCCTTAAACGAGGCGGTTGCCCTTGTCTGGGAGGGAATAGCCGACAAGGAAGACATAGATAAAGCCATAAAGCTTGGATTAAATTGGCCGATGGGGCCATTAACCCTGCTGGACTATATTGGCTTGGATACAACGCTTGCAATAGCCGAGGTTCTTGAAAGCGAAATAGACCCGAAGTTTCATCCATGCCCATTGCTTAGGCAAATGGTTAGGGCAAAACTGCTTGGAAGAAAGACTGGAAAAGGATTCTACGACTGGACCAAAAAATAACAAAATTCCTCCCTAACCTTTTATTGAACTTCTATCTGCACAAAGAGATAAATAGCCTAAGCCTTCAAGTTATCAAATGTAATTTAAGGTGAAAGATTTGACTGAAACCATAGAGAAAGGCCTAAGGAAAATAGGGATAACGGTTTCCAAGCCTGTGCTGGCTGTTATCTGCATAATCTTCGGAGTACTAATCATTGTCGTGCCGCCGCTTCTAGCCTATCTGCTTGGCATATTCCTCATCATAGAGGGCATTCTACTATTAACTGAACATTTGGAGCTTCAGAAGCAGCAGCCAACTCAGCCTTCCCAACCCTCCGAATCCTCGCAGTAGTCGCGTCAGCTTGCCCTAACAATCCTTCCCTTGCCGGACGGAATGAAATGCTGAATCTCCTCAAGAGGAACCCCTAAAACCTCTTCTCGTTTCTCTTTAGGAACCTTCTCAGCTAGGATTTTGCGGATTTCCTTTGCAAGCCTTCCGCTTGGAATATCGCCCGGAGCAATTTCCACATAAACCTTTGTTTGCTTTGATATTGCCTGCGGAGGACCACCAACCACCAAAGCCATGCCATCTTTAAAGACTATTCCAATTGCGATTCTTAATGGAACATGCCTAACATAATTCTTCTTGCCGCGAATTATGAATGCTCCCTTCTTTAGAAACTGTCCAGAAGGTGCGCCTTTGCTTACTTGTTCAGGCTTTACCCAGTAAACATCCAGAGAGCCTAATCCCATTTTCCATGCCTTTGAGAATGAAGCTGCAAATTGAGCCGCTTCGTTTAGGGTGTTGTCTGTAGGCTTTTTTCCTTCAGTTTTGACTACTACGAATGGGGCTCCGGCAATGTCGGCGTGAAAAACTATGTCATGGGGCTCTGTATACCTCTTAATTAACAATTCGTTTGTGGTTGCATCCTTACCGCCGAGAACAAGTAAGCCTTCTGAAGAATGGAACCATCTGAACCTTTCATACCAAGCCTTTTTACGGACTTTTGCCGGAATCTTTGCTTTCTTCTCTTCTTCGGCTAGAACTTCAGCCAATCCCCTTTCCAGCTTTTCGATTTCCCTTTTAGTTTCCTCTATAGACTTCAATGCGCCTTTAAGCTTCCTTTCAGCCTTTTTCGCCTCGGAATAATATTTTGCAGCATTTTCCTGAATTGAATGGCGAATATTTAAAGGGAACTCTTCTTCCCCGATTTTAACCGTAATAAATAGCTTTTTCGCGTCCACTTTCATGATTTTAACGGATGGAACCGATATCTTCTTGGATATTTCCGTCCAGTCTTCGCCAGTCTTCTTCAGTTCCTCTATTTTTTGAAATATCTCTTGCAGTTCGTGGAAATGTGCATAAATTGTGTCGCCTATCCTCTTTTTAGTCTCTATTTCCATTCGAATTCTTTCAAGCGCCTCCTGTTGACTCTTAAGCCTTCTCTTAAGTTCTTCAAGCTTTTCCTTAATTTTCTCAGACAAGGCTTCTTCTTTTTTCTCTTTAATCTCCTCTCTTATGTAGAATTCATCCAACACCTCGTTAAAGCTGTTAAATTCTTTATGCGAATAATTTTCGTATTTTTTCAGCCTTATCGGCGTGGCATCAATCCAGCTTCCTTCTTCATCGATGATTATTGCTGGTTGAAGCTTACCCGAGGCAACCTGTAATGCGAGATTATACAATTCGTTGAATATTCTTTCTAATTCTATTTCTGTGAGCTTTTCGCACGGAGTCTTCTTGTCTATTCCAGCTCTTAATAGAGTTTCTTCCGCGTAGAGTCCGCCTATGCTGAACAGCCTCGTTAAGGCTTTTACAACTTCAAGTCCTTTCATATCCAAAATTTTTCTAACGTCTTCTTTGCTTGCCTTTAACGGGTTTAGGCCGCTTGGCGGGGCATACTTGAATTCTTCATGCCTTATGATGTTTCTGTCGCGCATCCGCTTATACGTTAAGGCATGTAAAATCTTGTTTTCCGGACTGACTAGAATTATGTTTCCTTCTCCGAAGAATTCTGCTATAAGCTTGAATTTTCCCTTTCCAGTCTGTATTTCAATTTTTATTGTTCTTTCAAATTCATGCTGACTTATTTCAGATATTACTCCGTTTTTCAAGTATTTTCTTAATGCCATGCAGAATGGCGGTGGCTTCAAAGGCTTTTCGATTCTGTAGGATGTTAGGTGGATTCTTTTCCCAGCTTCTATCAGCAGATTTAGCGGTTGCTCACCTGGATTTTTTATCTTCAAAATTATCGTTTTTGGATTTATTTGGTAAACGTTGCCTATTCTTGCTTTTCCAATTTTTATGATTCCATTTAGTTCAGCGGTTATAGCGGCTATGTCAAAGCTTGTTATGATCTTTGTCAATTTTTTCCCAATGGATTCTTGCAGTCAAGCCTTTAAGTCTATTCTTGTAGGGAAGGTAAGCCTTATTTATTATGAGGTTGAAATGCCTTAAAGAGCGTGAATACATGGGCATACTTTCAAGAATTTATTGGATACGCTTCCTACTTGGGATATTAGCTGGCCTCATCTGCACCCTATATAATGTTTATGTCGAGCAGCCAAACGACGTTTTCAGCTTTATGACGGGAATAATGTTTGCGTTACTCATTTACTTGCTAAGCTATTACGCCTTCAAATCAGCATACTTCACGAGGATTGAAAAACCAAGTAAACTTTTTACAACCGGTATTGGAATCTACTTCATAACCTGGATTGTATGCTGGACTCTTTTCTGGACAATATGTTCCGCTTCATGATTTTCCTGAATTCATTGACACGAAATGTTCAATGCTTACCTGCCCCTTCTTTGGCTTCTGTTCCATAGCAGGGCTATCAGCTTTCTTCGCCGCCTCTTCTTGTTTACGCATTCTGATTAGGACGCGAGTATAATCTGCCCACGCCAAGAAATAGCCCTTGTCATAATCATCCCTCAAATGATTGTTGACGTGCTTTAGAAACTCTTTTCTATATTCCCTTAATGTTTTTCCGTCTTTCGAATTTATCTTTGATAAAAATGAGTATTGGTCGTCATTCATCTTTGTTGAAAGGAGTATCCCGCTTAAAGCTTGTAGATATCCCTTATTCCATTCATTGTTCTCCATTTTCTGTCTTATTCTCTCTAGTTCGCGTTCTGCCTCTGCAAACTGTCTGTTTTCGACGAGTTGAAAGAAGCGGGTTATCATTGCGAAGGGTACTGGCAATCAGCGTCTCCTCG
>CAYXFE010000036.1:0-8012 GCA_964464195.1 uncultured Candidatus Bathyarchaeia archaeon | reverse complement strand
GTTATTCCAGCCAAAAACTACCAATATTCAATAGACCCAAAAGATTATAAGATACAGATAGTTCCCGCCGAAACCCTAGAAGATTATCTACGTGAATGCCTTGTGGAGGCGGAGCCTATTCCAGTGATTGCGCGTAGAAAATGGAAGAAGAGAGTCAGCTAAGGTGCCTTTTTAAGTTTTCCAGATATAACTGCTAAATCGACAAGTAGGATTAGGCATACAACTAGAAATGAATTGAAGTATCCTGAAATTCCAATTAGGAATCCAGCTATGATTGGTCCCGTTGCATGTCCGACGTCTTTTATGGTTTCAAGCGCACCCATTCCAGAGCCAAGGGTAGTTTGAGAGGATAATTCTGAAATTAGGGGCGAAGTTGAGGATGTGGTTAATGCGATTCCAATACCATGCACTATCATTACAAGCAACAGCCAATAGACGTTGGCTGTTAATGGAAGAAAGATGGGGCTAACTGCTGAAACGGCCAAGCCAGCCAATATGAATGGTTTTCTTCCGTAACGGTCAGAAAGTCGACCGAAAGTAGGGCGAAGGATGGCTATGGTCAAAATTTGCAAGCTCATAATTATTCCTGTTATCCATCTTTCGATTCCTATGTCATCCGAATACTTTGGCATAAACGTTTCAACCGCGCCTATGCTGAAATATGTGGCCGCTTCAGCTGAACTCACTATAAGAATGCTTGAATTTCTAATAACCGCTTTTAGTCCTTCAATTGCACTCACCCTATCTGCTTGAGAAGCTGGTTTAACTTCTCCTTGAGGATTAATTCTGAATGAAAGAAGCATTGCTATTAATCCTATTAATCCGCATATTAGATAGGCAAGCTGAAAGGGAGCCAAAAACTGAATTGAAACCAAAAAGCCGGCAACCACTGGAGCCAAAAGCCTACCAATCATGGTTGAGGACGAGAACAAGCCCATTTTTTCTCCTCTTCCAGAAGCAAAAATATCTGCAATAAACGCGAGTGAAACTGGCATAAAAATGGCTGTTGCAAATCCATGATATATTCTTAAAAGAACAAGCTGCCAAACCTGAGTCACCGCCAAATACAGAAATGGAGCGGAAGCAAAAACCAATCCAGAAGCTATTAGAAGTTTCCGTCTGCCATAAATGTCTGAAAGCGTACCCGCAGTAATGTTTACGAAAATGCCTGTTACCGTACTTGCTGCAGCAATTAATCCGATTTCAAAGTCGCTTGCATTAAGATATTCCGAAAACCATGTCAAAGTCGGCGACTTGGACATAGTTGAACTGAAAATTGCAAAGGCTCCCATAAGACACAACAATAGGAAGCCACTCGGAAGTTTCTCACCTTCATCCATGATTCTTCACGTGCACTGCAACTCTCAAAGTCAGTTAGGACATCACAACTATTTTATTTATACGCATACCATCCTTAACCGGATTAAAATGAAGTGGGTAACCCGAGAACACGTCCACGTAGACCGCGTCGCGTGTCCATGGCTAATAAAGAGATTCATCGACCCAAATGCAGAATTTAAGTTTATACCTTGGCCGGGCACCGAATTAAAACCAGAAGACGGAATTCCATTTGATATTCCAGGCGTAGAGCTTGGCCATCACGACAATAAATGCAGCTTCGAAGCGATAATTGAGAAATACAACCTTAAGGATGATCCAGCGCTACTGGAACTCGCCAAGATTGTTCATGCAGCGGATATAGCCGCCGATAGGGATAAAGCGCCTGAAGCGGCTGGTTTGGAGGCAATAGCGTCCGGCGCCATGTATATCGTAAATGATGACTATGAGGCTTTAGAAAAGGAATTCTTTATTTACGATGCGCTTTACGCCTACTGTCAGTTGAAGCTGCTTCGTGAACAATATAAAGAGCAACTGGAAAAGATGAGTAGAAAGGAACGCTATGAGTTTTTGAGGTCAAGGATAAGGAAAATTGGTTGAATGGAATAGTATACTGCAAAGGAGAGAGTATGCTCCAGAAGAGCCCGATAAGTTAGTTGTTAATCTGATTCCGATTTTAAGAAGGAAAAGTGCAAAAAGAATACTCGATTTAGGATGCGGTGCGGGAAGACACGTTCTCTGTTTTGCAGAGAAAAATTTTGAAGCGTATGGAATTGACGTTTCCGATACTGCGATTAGAAAGACGAAGGAGAGACTTGAAGAAAGAAAATTGAAGTTAAATGCTGAACTTGTTAAGGGAGACATGAAGGCTCTTCCCTATACAAGCTCATGCTTCGACGCGGTCATATGCATAAACACAATCTATCACCAGAGAAAAAGAGAAATAGAAAAGACAATCTCCGAAATTTTTAGAACTCTTAAAAAGGGCGGCATTTTTCTAGCAAATTTTCACTCTAAAAGAAGCAGCAGATACGGAAAGGGAATAAAAGTTGAAGAAGACACCTTTATAGATGAACACGGACCGGAAAAGGGAGTTCTCCATCACTATGTTGACGAGAAAGAACTGAAAGTGCTTTTACGAAATTTTAGGAAAGTTGAACTTAAAATAGAGGAGGAAAAGATTAACAGCTACTTAAGAAGCCGCATAATCGCCATTGCGGAGAAATGAGCATAGTCAAGTTTTCAGCAAATAAGATATTTTTGAGTGCTCTATGCTTCATGGATAGTATAGTCGCATTGGCGTGAGGGGCATGTTCTATCATGTGCTATTGACGACAAAATGCGACCTAAAATGCAAATACTGCTATGAAAAGTCACTAAAGGAAATGGAAACAGAATTCGAAAACTTCGAAGTAGACTATTCAGTTCCGAGCAAAATAAGCTACAGCATAACCGCCCTAAAAGAATTCATAGAGAAAGACCCTAATGCCGGAATAATCTTCTATGGCGGCGAACCGCTCCTCTGCATCAAAGACATGGAAAACATAATGGACAATATAAAGGCAAAATATTTCATAATTCAGACGAATGGTCTTCACCTAGACAAAATAAAGCCTGAATACCTGAATAGACTTCACACAATATTTGTTTCAATAGACGGTGACGAAGCATTAACGGATTATTACCGCGGCGAAGGCGTATACAAGAGGATAATTAGAAATTTGAGAATTATCCGAGAAAGAGGCTTCAAAGGCGAAATTATCGCTAGAATGACAGTTATGGAGGAAACCGACATTTACAAGCAGGTTTTATGGCTGCTAAATAATCCTGATTTTTCCTTCTCCTCTGTTCATTGGCAGATTGACGCCGGATTCTGGCGAAGCGACCTGCCGGAAAGACTAAATAAATTTGAAAGATGGGTTGAGGAAAGCTATAATCCGGGAATTCGAAGGCTTATCGACTTTTGGGTTAAGCACATGGAGAGAAACGGCATAGTTTTGAGGATTTATCCCTTCTTGGCTGTTATGGAGTCCCTCTTAAAGGGAGAGAAAAGTTTGCTGCGTTGCGGGTCTGGCTGGGCGAATTATAGCATACAGACAGACGGATACATAATTCCATGTCCAATAATGAATGGAATGAAAGACTTCTATTTAGGGCACATAGAGAATTCGCATCCGTTAAGGCTAAGGAAAGTTTATGTCCGGGAACCATGCGTAAGCTGCGAAATCTACAATGAATGCGGAGGAAGATGCCTCTATGCAAACTTGACGAAACGCTGGCCAGACGACGCCTATAGGCTTGTATGCAAAACCGTCAAAAACATGATTGAATCGCTTAAGTTGGCGCTGCCAAGAGTGAAAAGGCTAATTTCTGAGGGTAGAATAAGCCTAAAAGATTTCGAACATATGAAATATAACAGCTGCGAAGTAATTCCATAGGCGAGCTTCAGATGAAGCCTCTGTTCATAATAGAACATTTAGAGCCAGAAATTGGAAAATGGCTCTATATGGAATATGTGCATACTTCAGAAATCATTGGAAAAAAGCGATTAGTGTTCACAAATGTGAAAAATCAGAAGGATATCGAACTTCTCTCCAAACTTGGAACTGTCAAAAGAGAGAGTTTCGCAGAAATCTTTACTCCTGAAAAGACAATTATACTTGACCCAAAAGCATCGAAAAAGCTTAGGCCGGAGGATTTCGAAGGAAAAGAAGCCGTTGTAATTGGGGGAATTTTAGGCGACGATCCGCCAAAAGGAAGAACACGAAAGCTTGTGACAGCAAGGCTTCCAAACGCAACCGTTAGAAACCTCGGAAAAGAACAATTTTCCATAGACGGAGCAGCCTACATGGCTAAACTTGTGAGCGAAGGGAAAAGAATTGAGGAAATTCCTGTTAAAAAAGGTTTAACAATAAAACTTAACAGATTTGCTGAAATCTATTTACCTTACGCTTATCCCTTAAAGGAGGGAAAACCAATTATAAGTGAGGGGCTCATCGAATATTTACGTTCAGAGAGCATAGTCAAGGATGAAGAAGAACTCTTGAGAAATGTCGGCTCAAAGAAAGCTGCGAAGGAATTTATACGTTTACTTAAGTAAGAAGAAGGGTTTGATTTAACATGGCGAAGACATGTAAGTGGTACGTTGTTTGTCCGATGAAAAGATTCTATGAAGAGGGTAAGCTGGATGAGAAATGGATTAGGAAATATTGTATGGGAGATTACAAGAGCTGTGTTAGATATCAAATGGAAGAAAAGGGTATACCGCATCCAGATAACATGCTTCCAGACGGGAGCATAGATGAGAACCTAAAATAAAGAGAGGAAATTATAGAGTTTCCTTTAGCAGCTCAGCGATATCTCTAACAATTATTTTATCTTCTACATCGAGAACCTTTGTTGCATCTTCAAGAGTTGATACGCAGAATGGACATGCAGTGGCGATTATCTCTGCGCCGACCTCCAGCGCCTCTTTGACTCTTTCTACGCATGGCCTCTTCTCCGGCGGAGCATCCTCAGTCCAGACTCTTCCGGCGCCGCCACCACAGCAGAAGCTGTTTTCTCGGTTTCTCTTCATTTCAACTAGTTCTATACCGCTTATTGATTCCAGAATCTTCCTAGGTTCTTCGAAGATTTGGTTTCGCTTGCCAAGGAAGCATGGGTCATGATAGGCTACTCTCTTCTTTAGCGGCTTTGAGGGTTTCAGCTGACCTTTTTCTATGGCTTCAGCCAAGAACTGCGTGTAGTGCTGAACGTTTAGGTTTGCGTCTGCGTATGGTTTGTCATTTTTGAATGTGTTGTAGCAGTGCGGTGATAGAGTTACTATCTTGTTTGCCTCAAACTTCTTGAACATTGAAAGGTTATGTTCGGCTAGTTCTTCAAATAGGCCCTTCTCGCCAAGCCGCAGTATGTGGTCTCCGCAACACCACTCCTCATTTCCTAAGGTTGCGAAATCAACGCCTAAACGGTTGAATATATCAGCTAAGGCTCTTGCAATATTCTGATGTCTAGTATCATAGGCGGTTAGGCAGCAAACGAAGTATAGGACGTCAGCCTTAGTCACATCCGGGTAGGCTTTAATGTTTAAACCATTCATCCATTCTATTCTCTTGGTTGGATACCTTCCCATCGGATTATGATAGCGCATAACACTCGTAAGTACATCCATAACTGTCCTTGGAATATCGCCGCCCTCAACAAGTATGCTGCGTTCCTCAACTATGGATGAAGACGCATCAACCTCTTTTGGACAGAATAGCGTGCATGAATTGCATGAAGTGCATAACCAAATGTTGTCGGCTGCAGCCTTCAATCTTTCATCTGCACCTTCATCTCGCGTGTCTATGATAAATCGATAATTCGTGGTAAGTGTAGATGGCCCGAGAAATCTCTCGTCGATTGCAGCTGGACAAGCCGAGTAGCATATTCCACACTTGGTGCAGAGGGCTAAGTCCCAAATTTTCTTAAGGTCAGTTGGAAGCTGGATGAATTCAACAGGCTTTTTAAGCTCTTCTTCAGGCTTTATTAGAACGCTTCTGATTCGTTCATATGTTCCAAAGAACGGTTTGATGTCAACCACCAAGTCCTTTATGACTGGAAAGTTTTGCAGAGGCTCTATGACGAGCTTGTCAGCGTTTAGGTGAAGCACCTGCGTATAGCATGCGAGCATAGGCTTTCCATTCACTTGTATGCCGCAGCTTCCGCAAATTCCCATTCTACAGGAGGATCTGAATGCAAGTGTTCCGTCAAGGTTATCTCTGATATACATTAGAGCGTCGAGAAGCGTCATTCCCTTTCGAATTGGAACCTTATAGGTTGAAACATATCGTCTCTTAGTTTTAGGGTCAAAACGATGAATCTCAAATTCAACTATTTTTTCAACCTTTGTGCTCATATGCTACTCCTCCTAATACTTTCTCTCGGTTGGAGTCCACTTCGTTATTGTGACTGGAATGTATTCGAGTCTTGGGCCTTCCCGCGTGTAATACGCCAGCGTATGCTTTAGCCAGTTTTTGTCGTCTCTTTTTGGATAGTCCAGCCTGTAATGGGCGCCGCGTGATTCGGTTCTGGCTAAGGCGCTTACAACCGTGACTTCGGCGAGTTCTAGTGTGAAGTCTAGCTGTAAGGCTTCTACAAGCGCCATATTGAATGGTCCGCCTTTATCTTCAACCCTTATGTTTTTGAATCGCTCTTTCAGCGCCCTTATTTCCTTCAAGGCTTCCTTAAGCTCCTCTCCAGTTCTGAAAATCCAAACTTTATCATTCATTATTTTTCGCATTTCATCTCTTATTGCTGGAACTTTTTCGTCCCCTTCTCTGCCGAGAATCCCGTCGAAAATTCTTTTTTCTTCCTCTAGAACCTTATCTTTCGGTATTTCCCTGAAGCTGGTTGATAATGCATATTTTGCTGCTTCCTCTCCGCTTACAGCTCCGAAGACTAAACAGTCGGCTGTTGAGTTTGTTCCAAGTCTGTTGGCGCCATGAACACTTATACATGAACATTCGCCAGCCGCGTATAAGCCTGCAATTGGAGATTCAGTTTTAATATTTACGTGGATTCCTCCCATGGCGTAATGGGCAGCGGGCCTTATCGGTATAGGCTCCTCAACTGGATCGACGCCTGCAAGCTTTATTGCGACGTCCCTTATCAGCGGTAGACGCTCATTTATTTTCTCTTCGCCTAAATGTCTAAGGTCTAAAGCTATGTATGGACCGTAGGGCCCCTCGAAGGCTCTTCCCTCGTTTATTTCCGTCTGTTCCGCCCTAGCGATTATGTCTCTTGGCGCAAGCTCCATCCTTTCAGGCGCATATCGCTTCATGAAACGTTCGCCCTTGGCGTTAATTAGGTATCCGCCCTCACCCCTTGCGCCTTCAGTTATGAGCACGCCGGGCGGAACCAAGCCTGTCGGATGGAATTGAACGAATTCCATATCTTTCAGCGGGGCTCCAGCCCTATAGGCTATTGCCATTCCGTCGCCCGTTGCCGTGTGTGAAAATGTTGTAAATTGGTAGATTCTTTGATAGCCGCCAGTCGCCATTATAATTGCCTTAGCCCTAAAAGCGTGAAGGTTTCCGGTTTTTAGTTCTATTGCTGTTAAGCCTACAGCCCTATTATCTTCTACAAGCAGCGAAGTAACGAACCATTCATCATAGAAGGTTATGTTTTCGAGAGTTTTCGCCTTTCCATAAAGCGTATGCATTTCATGAAAGCCCGTCATGTCGGCTGCAAAGCATGCCCGCGGAAAGCTGTGGCCTCCAAATCTCCGCTGATTTATTTTTCCGTCTTCAGTTCGGCTCCATGGACAGCCCCAATGCTCCAAATTAATAATTTCCTGCGGTGCCCGTCTAACAAAGAATTCAACAACGTCCTGATCAGCCAAGAAGTCTGCGCCTTTAACCGTGTCCCAAGCATGCAAGTCGTATGAGTCTCCTTCTCTGAGGACTGCGGCTGTTCCGCCTTGGGCGCAAACAGAGTGAGAACGAACAGGATAAATCTTAGAAATCACTGCTACGTCGATTTCCTTGCTTGTTTCTGCAGCTGCTATAGCGGCTCTTAGTCCAGCTATACCAGCGCCGACAATGATAACATCATGGCTGTATGTTTCCATCAAGCTTCCCTCATATCTAATAGTGAACATTTACGAATGTAAAATAATCCTTTAATAGTTTTCCTAA
>CAYXFE010000035.1:2770-8013 GCA_964464195.1 uncultured Candidatus Bathyarchaeia archaeon | reverse complement strand
GCTTTATCATTGAACTTTCTCTCTTCTGGTAGTTTTTATGACGGAGTATCCGAGTGGAAGGGAAATTAGGGCTAGCCAAATTTCTGGCCTTAGTATTCCTGGTCCCGCGGTGCCTGAGGTTAACCATTCCCATGTCCATTCCTCGCCTTCCCAAGTGGCTATTAGAGTGCTGAAGCCGTCCGCGCATACTATGAGGAAATAGAGCAGACCAAACACTATGGAGAGAATTGTAGCGATCAATAGGAAGCCTAAGGATTCAATTTTCCCCTTCCAGAGGAATGTCCCGCCCAAATAGGCGGCGCCAATCACTAGAGCTGAAAATCCGCCAAACAAGTCAACTGGAAGATTTAGAATGGCAGTTGCATTTTCGGGCTGGAATAGATACCATAATCCAGCTGTAAACTCGGCTGCGCCGATTATTAGGTAAATACTCCCTAAGATAACGGCGTAAACAACTAAAGCTCGACTGCTACTTCTACTTACTTTCATAATTTTCACCTAATATCCTAACAATCCTCCAATTCCGACTATTAAGGAAGCGACGAGATAGGCGAGAATAAGTCCGTAAATGACCGTGAAAATCGTCCATTTCCAAGAGTTTGTTTCTCTGTAGATTATTCCAATAGTTGCGAGGCATGGTATATAGATGAGCGTGAACGCCATGAAGGCCAAGCCTGTAACCGGAGTGAAAACTTGCCGCAGTTCTTCGGCTCCGCCTAAACCTAGCACTCCAAACGTGTCAACAACAATCTCCTTCGCAACAAAACCGAAGAATAGGGCGACCGCAGCTCTCCAGTCAAAGCCTAATGGACGGAAAATAGGCTCCAAAATATGACCAAACGCCCCAATATAGGAGGCTTCTATACGAGGCTCAGAGCCAGCGTGAACCGGCTCCCAGGGATAGGCTGAAAGAGCCCAAATCACAATGGTAGCCAACAAAATTATTGTTCCAGCCTTCTTTAGGAATAGGACTCCTCTCTCCCACATGTGCGTCAGTGTGCTTCTTAAAGTTGGCATGGCGTACATTGGAAGTTCAAGAATAAAGGCGGAAGGTTTACCCTTAAAATATGGAATCACTTTTCTGAAAAGCAATGCCATAAGAACGGCTAAGCCTATTCCAAGAAAGTACATTGAATAAACTCCTGCAGCGGCATATCCACCGAGTACGGCTCCACCTACGAAAACATAGACGGGCAGTCTTGCGCTGCACGACATTAACGGATTAACAAGAATTGTTAATATCCTATCTTCCTCCTTATCTATGGTTCTTGTCGCCATAATTCCAGGGATGTTGCATCCGAATCCTAACAGCATGGGAATGAATGATTTCCCGTGGAGTCCAAGCTTATACATTACTCTATCGACGACGAAGGCGGCTCTTGCAAGGTATCCGCTGTCTTCAAGAATTGAAAGTCCAAAGAATAGGAAGAATATTGGTGGTATAAAGACGAGAACTGCGCCGAGGCCGCCTATGAGGCCATCCGCTACGAAAGAGGCTAATTGTTCATTTGGAATATACATGCTAGATATTTCACCTAGTTTGCCGAAAAGTACATCTATTAAGTCGGATAGTGGGGCTGAAACATCAAATGTGAAGCGGAAAAGCGCCCACCAAAGAGCCAAAAATATGGGAATCCCCAAATACTTGTTTAGAAAAGCCTTATCAAGCAGGTCTGAGCGGGTTAGTGGTTTTTCTCCCTTTAAAACTTTAGGCAATATTTCGCTTATAACCTCGTATCTTTTTTCAGCCAGCTTAACTTCGGCTTCTTCTCCAAGAAGCTCCTTTATTTTTTCGCTCATTTCTTCATCTCCAAAAGCAGACTAATTATTTCATGCACGCATGGGCTTTTTTCAATAATTTTTAAAACTTCTTCATCTGCTTCAAGCACTTTAATTGCGAGCCATCTAGCCGGATAAATCTTAGTTAAATCCTTGTCTTTTCGTAATATTCTCTCAATTTTGGCGATGAGCTCATCGGTTTCCTTTCCATAGCTGATTTCGATTATTCGCCTTTTATCTTTCTCCTTAGCAGCTTTAACAACTGCCTCTTTGAGTTCTTCCATTCCCTCTTTGGTCGTCGCGACTGTTGGAACCACCGGGACTCCCAACAGCCTTGAAAGTTCGCTTACGTTAATTTCGTATCCTAAATCCTTCGCGATGTCAAATTTATTTAGCGCAATTACAACGTTTGCTTCCAATTCGAGAAGCTGCAAGGTTAGGTATAGGTTTCTCTCAAGATTTGAGGCGTCTACGATGTCTATTACTACGTCTGGCTTTTCTTTGACTATGTAGTCTCTGGCTATTAGCTCATCTATTGAGTTCGCGGTTAGGCTGTATGTTCCGGGTAAATCAACAATTTCCATTTCAATACCCTTGAACGTGCATTTTCCAACTTTCTTCTCAACTGTTTTTCCAGGCCAGTTTCCAACATGAGCTTTCCCGCCTGTTAGATTATTGAAAATTAGGCTTTTTCCAACATTCGGATTACCTATAAGAGCGACTCTAAACATGGCATGTTTCACTCCGGATTTACAATTATTTTCATTGTGACTCCCCTTCCGAGGGCTATTCTTGCCCCCTTAACATCAACCAGCACTGGACCCGGAGAACTTGAAGAAATAACTCGAACCTTCGTCCCGGGAGTGAAGCCTAACTCATAAAGCCGCCTTACGAGACCCCTTCCACCTACAACTTCAACTACTGTCGCCTGCTTGTTTTCTGAAAGAAACGCCAACGGAACTCTCAAATTCAAGGCTTCACCTCTACGTAAACGTTTTCACATTCCTTCTTCCTTAGACTGAGATTGTAACCCTTCACCAAAAACTCCAATGGATCGCCAAGAGGCGATTTTCTCACCATTTCAATCTCTGTTCCTCTTATTAGCCCCATGTCCAATAGTCTTCTTCTCAAAGCCCCGCTGCCTTGAACCTTTACTATTGTCCCCTTCTCCCCGGGCTCCAACTCGCTTAGTTTTTTCTGCAAAGTTTCTCCCTCGGCTCACTGCAAATTTTTAGGCTACCCTAATTCACTTGTATATACACGTTAGGAACATATGGAAATTACCCTAAAAAGGTTAGAAAGAAATTAAGAAAACCTAAAAATGTTAGAAAAATTGTTTGCCTCCAAATTCTCAATAATTTCGCAGAAACATTAAAAGTCTTAACGGATAACGGAGGCAAATTCTATTTACAAAATTGCTAGATTTTTAATTTGAATTTCAAGAAAAGGCTATTACAGAGAAGCAGAGTTTACAGCTTTAAAAGCTAAGAAGAAACTGCTTTAAGCACCATAGATCCAACCGTTGCACCGATTTTTTCGCCTACGATAGGGCATTTCACCTTCAGAAGAAAGAAAATCTTCTTACCCTTAACCTCACTAAGCGACTCATAATTTCCCTGTCCTTTACTGATTACAACACTAGTTTTTTCAAAAGCTTTGAGGAACTCTTCTGAGCACTCATCGAAAATTATTCCTGCACAGTCCGTTCCGGTGGAAATAACGTCGGCAACCTTATCGATTTCGGCTATTTTTGCATCATCAATTGTCGCGTCGTTGAGTATTGGGCCGCCCTTAACCACATATACAATTCTAGCTTTAAACTTCTTTAGTTCTTCTAACAGTATTTTATCAAAGAACGTTTCTCCTGAATTATCCGCAAGATACAACAGATCAGTTTCTGGTTTTAACTCGCGTCTAAAACTTTCAATATGATTTATCGCCAGCTTACTGGTTAAGGCGTTTTTGACTTCCTTCTCCAGATCAATTTCTGCTTTTGGACCGAAGTCAATAGCGTTTCCTGCTATCGCTATTTTTAATGCGGTAAACAGCGGATCACTTGAATTTTTAACCATAAGTTTGAGTCTCGGATAAAGCTGGGCTGCAAGTTTATTATACTTATTTTTTAACTGTCTGTAAGGATCGGAATTACCAGTGACTTTTTTCACAATTCTATGAACTTCAGTTCCGATTCTCGGAATATCCGTAGTCCACTCTACTTGCGAAAGATAAGTTGCGACTTTTCTAAGGGCTTTTTCGCGTATTTTATCATTGTTCGTACTCATTTTCACAGCTTCTAATGCTTGTCTCAAAAAGCAAGGAATACATTCTAAATGAACTTTCATTTTATTCACCGTGTTTCAAAAGATAACGTTTTCTCATTTTATGTGATATGTCACAAAACTTATATTCGTGTCGGAGGATAATTACGTGAAATGTCACAAAATAAGTTGAATATTTGATAGGCGGTGTTGCTTTTATGAGTTCAGGTTTCCCTAAGCATTCGGAATGTGCAAACTTTAGGGATGGAATATGCCTCCTCACAGGAGCAAAGGTTGACCCGAATGGACCTGCATGCCCAAACTTCACTCCCAAAAGCACCTTACCGTATCAATGGCCTCCCACGAGGCAATACGATTTTACGCAACAACCCAGTTACGTCTTGTACCCAACCGTACCTGTGCCTTACATGTTACCATATGCTTCGCCATGGTTCTCACCGTGGATTTACGCCTATTGGATTTTCATGAATAGCCTTCTTTGGCAATATTGGCAGTACGGCCCCTTCGGCTACAGTAATCCATGGTTCATTCCGTATGGCTATTACCCGCTACTCCCTTACTGGTAAAAGGTAAAAAGTATTAGCTGAGAGGAGATGCAAGCGTTTTAGGAGTAAAGAGTCCAAATATAATTCCTTTCATGCACAATTTTAGCTTTCACGTGTACTCTTAAAATTTCTAGATTTCCTTTTCCTTTTTCTCACAATACTTTTTGAATTCCTCTAGCCATCTCCTAATGAAACGCGGGTGATCAGCATAGCTTGTTATAAACTCAACAAATCTGGTAAACTGTAATATTGTCTTTGGATGAAGTCTATGCTCAAGAATATGGGCGTCCCTAAGCGCCACGTCCTTCGGAACAAGAATCAACTCAAGAAACTTCCTAAAGGTTTCATGTCTTCTTTTTACAACCTCAGCCAGTTCTTCTCCCTTATCAGTTAATCTGACACCTCCATACTTCTCGTATATCACAAGGTTCATTTCTTGAAGTTTCTTCAGCATCTCAACAACGCTTGACGGTTTAACATTCAGCTCACGAGCAATATCTTTAACACGCGCAAATCCCTTCCGCTCCACAATTTCATAAATGCTCCTTAGGTAATCTTCAGCCCTTCCCGAAATTTCACTATTCAAGATTAAGACCCCCCTAATAATTTTAGAGAAGTCTAATAAAAATTCATTCAAAGA
>CAYXFE010000035.1:0-2670 GCA_964464195.1 uncultured Candidatus Bathyarchaeia archaeon | reverse complement strand
GAATGGTAACACTTATATATTTTCTGGATGTACTCCATCTGGGATTCAAAATGTGTGCGCCTATTGCTGCTAACGCTGCAAATGCGGCTTCCGCCACATTAGCTATGCTAGTCAACTATATAGCATCGGCAGCAACCATCGGAACATTACTTCTGCTAACTTTCAAGGGAAAAGTGATAACAAGGGTTCTCGGGATTTTCAGAAATCACGCCTAATCTTCTCTCTTCTTTTGTTTATCACTGGTGTTTCTATTGTTTGGCGGAAGGTGGATAGTGCAGGTTGAACCTACTAACCGTTGTAATCTTGACTGTGAAATATGCATAAGAAGATTTTCTAAGAGGCCCTTAGGAGACATGAAAGTTGAAGATTTTCAGAGGATTATTGATGTTAACAGGCCGCTTTACGTTGCTTTTCATGGGTGGGGCGAACCTCTACTAAATGATAAAATTTATGAAATGATAGCCTATGCCTCAAAAAAGCGGGCAAAGACAAGTCTTATAACAAACGGAACCTTGCTAAACGAGAGAAATGCGAAAATCTTACTAAATTTGAAACTTAATGAATTGGCGTTCGGCGTGTATAAGCTTGAAAGACTGAAGGAAATCAAAGATAAAATAAAGCTTGTTTCATCCTTAAAACAAGAATTCAAGCTTAAAGAGCCGAAAATTTTCTTAGACATAACCATTTATGAAAGAAATGAAAGTGAGATTCTACAAATAATAGAGGAATCTTCTCAGCTAGGAGTAGAAGCCATAAACATCCACAGAATCTTCCATCTATACAACTCCGAATTTAAACCGTTGAGTACCCAAAGAGAAAAGCAGCTTTTCCAAAAAATCAATGCTTTAACTAAAAATTATAGAATGAAGCTTATTCTACCGAAGAAACATTCTTATCCATGTAGAATAGCTAAAAACTGCATTTTTGTTACTTGGGACGCTAAGTTAACGCCCTGCTGCTTCATGCCGGACAACTACTTGGCTGACGCGTTAAAGGTAAGCATAAAAGAAGTGGTAAAGTCGCGAGAATATAAGGAATTTATTCGAAATATGAATAGTCATCCAGTCTGCAGTAGATGCGTGATCTAAATGAGCACAGCCCAATTTAACTTAAAAGATATTGCAGTTATCTTTCTGTTAGCAATAATAAGCGCCGCAATAAACATAATTATTCCCATGAAAACAATTCTCAACAATATAGGCATAGAAGGGCCCGCAGGCGGAATGGTTTTCTTCGGAGGCTTCATATTTATACTCTGGATTTCCTTGGCGCCATTAATAACGAAAAAGAATTTTTCAGCAGTCGCCACCTCAGTTCTTATTCCAGCTTTTTGCCTGCCAATCTCTCCTTGGTACGGAATAGTAGATCCACCATGGTTTGGAATTTACGGCATCATAACCTTTCTGATTGTAGGTTTGATTATTGAAGTATTTTTCAGGTTAAAAGGTGATTTCCTCGGCTTTTCTATTGGTGGAGGATTGGCAAATTTTGTATGCGTCATAACTACATGGACTGCTATAGGCCTTCACACTAATGTGTGGCCGATTGAAGAGAATCTTCCCATATACTTAATTGTGGCGTTCGTATCTGGAGCCTTAGGAGGCCTCATAGCCGAAGTTTTTGTCAGCTTTATTCGTAAAGAAAAAGGGGATTAGAGCTAAGTTTGCTTCCTTACTTTAACTGCGCACACGGCTATGGTTACGACGATTGCTATGAGTAGAATGCCTATTACTATGTAAACCCATGTTGGAATTGTTTCGGCTTGCTGGCTTGGCATTATTCCAAGTTCAGCCAGAGGATTTGTTCCCGCGCATCTCAGTTTCATTAGCTCGTCCGAATTCTCAATAGTAACTTCTTTAATGGTCGAAATCAGCATTTCAGGATCGTCTAGATGGTCCATCATCCAAAGGTCCATCTTAAGCCTTGTCCACCACCATTTATAGGATTTAAAGTCCTTGAACCATGACCTCTCTATTCCACACATGTTTGAAGCTTTATCCCAATCGAATGCGAGAACAAGCGCAGTTCCGTTTCCGGCTTTCTTATCCCATCTTATGTAAATTCCCGCCACATTTTTGGCTTCTTCCGGCAATGCGTCTGTTTGTTCTTTAGAGAGCATCATAACTGTCATTTTTCGTTTTCCAACAGTTGTATCCAATATCGCCTGAAAAGCATCATCCTTACACCAAGGCGGAACGGCGAGTATTATATACTCTTGGCTGGGGCTTTCAAGCGGCAAATGCTTGTCTAGATATTTTATTATCATGTATCCGGAGGTTAGTCCGGGGCATATGTGATTATGAAGTTGCGCGGCTTGAATAAAATCGTAGCTCATGCCTTTCGCCCAAACATTAGCAATCGTTATTATGGTAAACTCGTTTCCACCGAAGACCTTGTCCTCCATTTTTGCTTGCCAATCTTCAGGATTGTTAAGCAGTTTGTCGGCGCCTATTTCCTCCTTAACATTCTTGACAAATATTTTTCCAGCCGGAAGTTCCATGAACTCCTTATGAATTGTGTATTTTTCAGAGGGATTCTGGTTTTCTCGATCTAAATATTCCTTCAGCAGCGTACTATTCGCTTCTAAGTATACGCATTCCTTAGTTGAGTTTTTGAAGAAGGCAAACCAGAGGCTGCTTCCCTTGGCTCTATGTATTATCATTAGACTTC
>CAYXFE010000034.1:0-8063 GCA_964464195.1 uncultured Candidatus Bathyarchaeia archaeon | reverse complement strand
ACATGCAAAATTTACTAGAATAGCATCTTCAGGAACTTCCTCGGTTTTTACAAGCTTGACTTCATAACCTTCATTCACAAGTTTTTCAATTATTCCATAGCCAAGTTCAGGGGCTCCTCCGCCTCCAGCCGAGAAAATAGCGGCGCCATCAACTAGATCTAGCAATTTTTGTTTATTAAGAATCTCCATCAAATTTCCCATTGTATATATGCTTGGATGTTTTATTTCTAACTTCCCATTAAGGCGGAATTGTAAAAATACAGTAAAATACAAAAGCGTTGTATGTGAAAGATTTGTTAAATATCTGAGGTTGAGTCCTTGAGTAAAAGCGACAAATACGAGATAATCAGCGAACTTGCAAAAAGAAGGGGATTTTTCTGGCCATCATACGAAATATATGGAGGAGTAAGCGGCTTCATAACCTTTGGCCCGCTTGGAACTCTTCTAAAAAAACGTATAGAAGAGAAATTTAGAAGATTCTTCATTCAAAAACTGGGAATATACGAAATTGAAAACTCCGTAATTGTTCCAGCCAAAATTTTTGAAGCGTCAGGTCATGTTGAAAGCTTCCGCGAACCGATGGTCGAATGCAAAAAATGCAAAAGAAAATTTAGAGCCGACCATCTACTGCAAGAATTCGCCGGAATGAGCGACACAGAAACAGAAAAACTCAGTCTAAAAGAGTTGAAGGAAACAATAGAAAGTAAAGGCATAGTATGTCCTGAATGCGGCGGAAAATTCGGCGAACCGAAATATTTCTTAACAATGTTTGAAACGAGAATAGGGCCATACGCCGAGGCAGTAGGGTATGGACGGCCGGAGGCGGCTCAGGGAATATTCGTTGAATTTCAGAGGCTATATGACTGCGCCAGAGGAAAGCTTCCCTTCGGAGTAGCCCAGATAGGCCATGCATTAAGAAATGAAATTTCGCCTAGACAGGGACCAATAAGGCTTAGAGAATTCACCATAATCGATATAGAATTCTTCTTTGACCCGGAAGAACCTCAGTGCCCCCTTATAGAAGAGGTAAAAGACGAAAAGCTTCGTTTAATTCCAGCTGAACTTAAACTTAAAGGCATATATGAGCCAATTGAAGTTACGGTTAGCAAAGCCCTAGAAAGGGGCTATATCAAAACTGAGTGGCAAGCCTTCTTTATGGCATGGGCCAAACGCTTCCTACAATCATTAGGTGTACCAGCAGAAAATCAGCGTTTCATAGAAAAATTGGAATGGGAACGCGCCCACTACTCGGCTCAAGGATACGACCAGGAAGTTCTGCTTGAACGTTGGGGATGGGTTGAAGTTTCTGGACATAACTATCGAACCGACTTTGATTTGAGGAGACATATGGAGCATAGCGGTGCAGATTTAAGGGTATTTAAGGAGTATGAGAAGCCAATTATAAAGGAAAGAACAGTTATAAAGCCGATTGGAGCCACAATTGGGCCGGAGTTTAAGGAAAAAGCCAAGGAAGTCATAAAATTCCTAGAAGAGGCTAATCCTCAAGAAATTGAACAGTCATTTAAGGAGAAGGGCTACTGCATTCTTGGAGATTATAAGATTCTACCAAAACATGTAAAGATAATTCATGAAAAGGTTGAGGAGAAGGGCAGAAGGTTTATTCCGCATGTTGTTGAACCAAGCTTCGGCCTCGACCGCCTAGTCTATGTAGCGCTAGAATACGCCTATAAAACCAAGGATGGAAGACCTATCCTTAGTTTTCCAAGAGACATAGCGCCGATTCAGGTTGGAGTGTATCCCCTCGTAAGCAGGGATGGACTTCCAGAAAAAGCCAAGAAAATCTATAGAATGCTTATAGATGAAGGCTTCACGGCAGAATATGACGAATCAGGCTCGATTGGACGGCGGTATGCCAGAGCGGACGAAATAGGAACTCCTCTAGGCATAACGGTAGACTATCAAACCCTAAAGGACGACTCTGTTACCATTCGGGACAGAGATTCCTGGAAGCAGGTTAGAACAAGCATTAAGGATCTTCCGAAACTTTTACACGAATACTTTAATTGGAAAATAGACTTTGACAATTTGGGCGAACCGTTCAAAGATTAAGCATTAAGCATTGACTTATTAAACTTGTAAAGCTTTTTAATTACATTAGTGTATTTAATGACGGGAATAAGCGCTAAAGTTTGCGGGGCGAAAGTTTGGTCTTTCCAATGGAAACGCGGGAGCGCGTCAAGAGCAGAGCGCTTGCAACTTGTCAAGAACACCTACGGAAGGTTGTAGAAATAGCGCGAAAGGTCCCTCAGATGGTCGACTTATTCATTAAGGAAGACCTAGAATCAGCCCGTCAGCTTTTCCTAGACATAAGGAAACTAGAAGATGAAGTTGATGTTGCCAGAAGAGCCGTCTCAAATGAACTAGCCGAAATTGGCGCAATACTCTCAAGCAGAGAAGATTTCCTCCGCTTCACTAATCTGGCAAGCGAAATAGCCGACTACTGCGAAGGAATCGCCTTTAGACTCTTAGAAATTATGGAGAGAAAATGGAAGGTTCCAGAAAGCATAAAAGAGGGACTAGTCAAGCTTTCAGATGTCTTCCTCGAAACGGTTTTAAAGCTAAGAGAGACAGCCTTAACCCTAAACTATGGGCCGTCAAAAACACTTGAAAAGGCAAAGGAGGTTGAAATAGCCGAAAGAGCAGCGGATGAAATGTATAGAGAGCTAGAACTAAAAATTCTTGAAGCTAACCTCGAAATCCCCGTCTTAATACTCTTAAGAGACATTATCCAGCTTATGGAAGACGGCGCAGACAAAGCTGAAGATTCAGCCGACGCCGCAAGAATACTCTCATTCGTCATGTAGGAAAACAAGATGAAAAAGCAAAAGCCAATCGAAGCCGAACTGGTCGGAAACTACCTTATAATTTGGAATCCAAAGGAAGGAACAGAACTCTACAAAATGGGATTCTATGGAAAACCCCTAGGAATACCAAAACCAAAAATAATAGACTTCAAAGTACCCCTAATACTCGACTTAATGGAAGGGCTCTACCTACTGGAAAAAGGAAAAATAAAAGTTTATGAAGGTAAAAAAAGAAAAGAAGTAAGCTTTGAAAAGCTAAGAAACAAAGCCAGAAAAATCTATGAAGAATTCGACCTAAAATACATGGTCTACAAAAACCTAAGAGAAAACGGCCTAACAGTCACACCTGGAATAAAATATGGATGCGACTTCGCTGTTTACAGACGAGGACCAGGCCTAGAGCATGCACCCTTCATGGTGTCGGTGAAAAAGCCGGAAGACCAGATAACAGCAACAGAAATAGTGAAAGCCGGAAGACTAGCAACCACAGTAAGAAAAAGATTCATAATAGCAATACCAAAACCGAAAAGCAATCAGATAGAATATCTAATATTCAGATGGCACAAGGCATAAGCTTATTTTGGCGCGGGGTGCGGGATTTGAACCCGCGAGGCCCAACGGGCCACAGGCTTAGCAGGCCTGCCCCCTACCAGGCTAGGGTAACCCCGCAAAGGTAACCCTACTTCACTCTGCAACAGCACGGCTTTGTTTCAGCATTAATTTCAATAGTTAGTGTCAAATTTAAGCTTTATAATCTTATGAGGATAAATGGCATTGCAAAAGTGTTCCTCAAAATTTTGAATGCGCATTTCATTTGTTCTAGTTGTAGGCCTTCCTGAAGGTTCGAACTAGTGCCTCATTAACTATTTAATAGCGTTTTTCATTAACATTAATTGGTGATTTCGGTTAACGGGGAGTCGCTATGGTATCCTTTCTGTCGCGTAAATTGGAAAGAACAAGTGATTTATTGAAACTGGGCGCGTCTAGTCAAGTTTCTGAGTATGAGGAAAGGTTTCGATCGCTTAAGAATCTTTATGATCGTTTACTTTCAGATTTTATTGTTTCAAGCTTCAAAGTTGAAGAGGCTTATGAGACTGCTGAAAAGTTCTTTGGCTCTAACGTTGTTCGTTTTGCGGGCATAGATGGAACAATGTATTCCAGGCCTCTCTTTGACTTGATAATCTTTTTTGGCGGCGCATACGCCGCAACTGGCACAATAGAATTTAGAAGAGAAAGAAAACCCCTCGTAAAATATGACTCCAAATTTCTAGAAGAAGGCATCGGCATATCCAGCGTAGTCCCCATTTACATAAATGAAGTCCCAGACATAGACCAAACATTCTTTGATATGGAAGAACCTGGAGAAATCTCACTTCACAAGCCACTAATCGACCAAGCCATCATAAATAATGCTTCAATTGCAAACTGGATTATGACTTTCGCCGAATACTACCTAGCCTACAAGCTCATTACAGACCCAAATAGAAACATTAAGATCCTACTTTTGGATAGGACGGTTTCAGGTGAACGCACAAGCCTACTTTATGATACTTCTAAGAGGGAACTCTGGGAAGCAAAATCATCCTTAATAGGATTCAAAGTTGATGGAAAGCCAATAGACATAAATGACCTAGCATATGGCAGGCACTGCATTCGAAATCGCGTTTTAGGTTTGCCTCCGCCAAGGGCCGACTATCTACGCTACGCCATAATCTACCTAATTGAAGAAAAAGGTCCATTAACCATAAGTGAAATTTGCGAAAAATTCGATATAAGAGACGAGAAACGCGCAAAAAGAGTAGAAAGATACGTTAAAAGATCAGTAGAAGAGGGATATCTTTTAGAAAAGGGCTCACGCTACTCTATCAATCCTAGATATGCGAACACTTGGAATAGACTTAAAAAGCTTGTTCTATTGATTGGAGAAAGATTCTTCTACAAAGAGCGAGAGGGCGCGGAAGACTTTAATCCCATGAAAATCGAAAAGGATGGGAAAGAACATTGGCTTACCACACTTGACATAGCTTTTCTCACACTTTTCTGCCTCCAAATGATTATAGAAGAGTGCTGGAAAAGGAATGTTCTACTGATAGGACTGACTAAGGATACAGCGGCTAGAGACTTCAAACGGCAACTCATCCCAATACTGCACAATGAAGGGCTTCTACGCGAAGAAATAAGCCCGGAAGAATACGAAAAAATGCCGAACACGGACAGAATGATACTTCAGTCAATTTCACTGTTTAATCCTGAAAAAATCAAGGTTCCATGGAGCCTAATCGAATACGACTCAGCATTCAAGACAATGATTCCAGACAGAAAAGGGAGAAAAGGCTATGTTGGCGGAGCCATAAAAAACAGAATAAGTCTAGAAAAAACGTTCTTGAAAACATATATTCAGCTATCGCAGTCTACAGTAGATCCGCTTTTACGAAGCAACGTTCTCTTCATGGATCGCCTAGTTTATCCGGAATTCGATTACAGTGAGGACAAGCTGATGCGCTTTTGGAACGAGTTCGGCGGAGCAAAAGAGCCTGTCGAAGTAATATTGTATAAGAATAAGGATGTAGAGAATCCGCTGCAAAATTTGGTTATGATTATTCTTAGCGCTATGACCGCGCCGAGCGTTCCTGAGGCTTTCGGCCATAACAAGGCATTATTTATTGCCGATAAGATTGCAAAGTGGCATTATGCCCAGTTTAAACGCATTGCAGACAGCACAAGGCAGTGGATATTGAACAACCATAAATTGAGGAAATTCATATTTTATATGAGCACGTTTAGGGAGAGAAGGGCAAGCATTGAAGCCGCAAGAAGAGAAATCCTATAACCCCTATAAGGAATATTTCACAGACTTTGACGGAAGGTTCCATGGAAGATTAAGCGCGGTTATCCCCAAAAGAACAAGCCCTACGCAGGAATCGAAGCTTGCGGGAATATCTGCAAGGTATGACTGCAGAATAAAGGTTGAATACCAGAAAGATTTGATGGGCCTCCTAGAAGAAGGAATGCTTATAGCAGTTAGAAACTTCAAGTCGAAAAAGGGAGAAAATGAAAGATTCACCCTCATGGAAATTTCTAGAGTCTGGCCAGAACACTTCGGCCTAAAGGGCCTATCGGATCACGGCTATTATCCATTACAGTTTGAAATTATACAGCAGTCAGAGGCAGACTGGGAAACCGATGACCACGCCACGATGATGATACAGATAAGCGCCATACCAGTCAACTATGACCTTATACTCCATAGAGATAAGGATCCGGAATTCGTGAAGGGCTTCTCCTATCCAATAATTGGAAGCGAAGCATACATTCTTAACAGCAAAATGATCAACCTCATGTATAATCAGAAGATAGTTGAGCAGCTAGGCGTAGACATTACAAAAACAAGTCCAGACGCTAGAAAAGACCCACGCCTTGGCCTAATAAAAATGTTTGAAGCCAGCGAAATTTCCATTCCAATTTATGTAGACTTTGAGAAGCTGGTGAGATATCATTTTGGAATATTCGCGTTTACAGGCGGAGGGAAAAGCAATTTACTCTCAAACATTCTCAGACGAATAATATATCACACAAAGGATACAAAAATAGTGATTTTCGACATAAGCTGCGAATATCCATTCCTACTAATGGACGTAATCGCCGACCCCGACATCCCAGCCAAAGTAATACTTGAAAGTAAAATAGAATCGCTAGAGCAATTCTACAACTCCATAGTAAAACCGAGAGAATACGAATCTGACACCAGAGTTCTAGACGGACTCAAACAAATAATGAATCTGAGAAGAGTATCCTATTACACAAAGCCGAAAATGAGGATTCCAACCTACGCCGATTTCCTAGAAGAACTGAAGGATCAAAGAAAAAGTAGCGCTGATAAACCTCACTATCTGAACGCCATAGATGAAATTCGCGACGCCATCATAGAATATATGGACCGTAACGGCCTAATAGAAAACCAAGAAGTGGACGAAGAGTTCGTAAAGTATGTAGACGCTGTAGCTACCGAAGCGGTAGAAAAATTTAAGGTTCATGACAAAAGCGGATTGTATGCTTGGGCAACAACGAGATCAACCATACTAGATATAATAAGAAAGCATGAAGAAGAAAAAAAGGAAGCAGGAGGCCTAACAGCCGAAAAAATCCGAGACCTAATAGAAGGAGAAACAAGGCTGCTCTGCATATCAATCGCCGAACCGGCAACCATAAAAGACCTCGTCATAACTCTTACACGAGAACTACTCAACCGAAGGAAAAGAAAATTCCAGGTGAAACCGCACATACTCTTCGTCTTCGACGAAGCACAAGAATTTATTCCAGAATTGGCTGGCTCAGCCGGCATAGACAAAAAATGCTCTAGACAAGTAGAAACTCTTCTTAGACAGGGAAGAAAATACGGACTAGGCGTATGCGTCGCAACCCAGAGAATAGCCTACCTCAACACCAACGCCCTGCAACAGCTCCACACATACTTTGTAGGGACCCTACCACGCCCATACGACCGCCAAGTAGTAAGCAACACATTCATGATAGACCAAACCATACTAGAAAAAACCCTAGAATTCGCGCCGGGAGAATGGCTACTCTCAAGCTACATCGCAACAGGAATAGAAAACGTCCCAATCTTCATAAAAGCAGACAACGCAGAAAACGAAATAGAGCGATTCTTAAGTCAATAATTCTACATAACATGGCCTCTATTTTAAACTCGTAAAAACTGGTTTTAACAAGTACGAATTGATTTTTCGCGCTTCTTAAGTGTTTTAACAAATATTTTGAGTGCCGAAGAGAACGATGCATCATAACGCTCTAAAGCAGGCAATAACCCATCATCCTTCCTACGCCTAAAAGAAGCCCCAAAATCAATAACCGCCTCTTATCAGCCGCCTCACCAAACCTCCAAATACAAAATACAAACACCATTTATAAAATAATAACCCACACACACCAAAAAGCGATAAGAAATCTTCATTAAACTATAAAAATAGGCCAATTTGGTCTAGAAATACGAAGGTTTTACTCGATTAGAATATAAGGGATCTGAAGGCGATCAATTTGGCAGATAAATGGATTGAGGTAAACATTCATCTCAATGATTATTCACGTACCAATGAAGCTCTCATCAAAACCGTAAAAATAGTCCAAAACTTCAAGAAAGAAAACTGGATATCGTCTGCATAATGCTTGGAATGCAGGAGTCGATTTATCGTGCAGCGGTTTCGGATCTTACACCAATCT
>CAYXFE010000033.1:0-8143 GCA_964464195.1 uncultured Candidatus Bathyarchaeia archaeon | reverse complement strand
TAGGAAGATACTTTACAGAAGAAGCCATCGCCAGAATAATCGCCTCAGAATTAGGCGTAAAAATTCCCAAAGAAAAAGAAGAAAAACTTGAAATTTCAATCAAAAACTTAATTGCTGGCTTAAATGACGTTACAGTTTCAGGCAGAATAACCTCAATATATCCAATCCAAACCTTCAAGAAAAAATTCGAAAAGGAAGGAAAAATTGCCCGCCTACTCCTTTCAGATGATACTGGAGAAATAAACATAGTTCTATGGAATGAAAAAGCAGACTTAATTGAGAAAGGAATCCTGAAAAAAGGGCAGAAAATAAGAGTTTCACATGGATATACCCGTGAAAGCTTTAGAGGAGGAATCGAGCTGCATGTTGGCGAAAACGGAGAAATAGAAATCCTAGAAGAAAGCTTCCTAAAAATAGGCGAGCTAAAAATCGGAGACGGCCCCATCAACGTAAAAGGAAAGGTTGCATCCCAAAAACCGCTCATCAGAAAAGTTAAAACTTCAAGGGGAGAGAATGTTCTGCTGGCAAGTTTTGAAATAGAAGATGAAACAGGCAAGGCATGGGTCTCAATCTGGAGAGAACTAGCCGAAAAACTAGAAAAAGAAAACCTAAAGAAGGGAACAACCATAAAATTGAAGAATTTCTACGTAAAGAAGGGATTCAGCGAAGGAATAGAAATATTCTCAAGAAAAAACTCATCCTACGAAATTATCTCAAACAATCAAACCTAATCTTAAGGATAAACTATTTAACTTGCATCCCACAAAGTTGCTTCTTCAGCAGGTGTTAGCAAATGTATAAAAATCAAATTCTACTCCCAGTAGACGAACTGCCAACAAAATGGTATAACATAATTCCAGACCTTCCAGAGCCTCTACCCCCACCAAAAGAGCCAGAAACAGGCCCTTCACGAATGGAATTCCTACAGAAAACACTCACCAAAGAATGCTTAAGGCAGGAACTTTCAAACGAAAACTGGATTCCAATCCCGGATGAAATTCAACAACTCTACATTCAAGCCGGCCGTCCACGCCCACTATACCGCGCCCTAAGACTAGAAAAACGCTTAGGCTTAAAGAAGGTTAGACTTTACTATAAGCGTGAAGACCTTTCGCCGACCGGCTCGCATAAGGTTAACACTGCATTGGCTCAAGCCTATTATGCGGCTGAGGAAGGCAAAACCACGCTTGTAACAGAGACTGGCGCCGGACAGTGGGGAACCGCTCTGGCCTATGCAGCCAGCCTAATGGACATGGACTGCGTAATCTTTTGGGTACGCTCAGTCTATGACTGGAAGGTTGACAGAAGAGCCCTAATGAAGCTTTACGGCGGAAAAGTTTACGCATCTCCAAGCAGGGAGACGGAAACCGGAAGGAGATTGCTGGCTGAAAATCCTAATCATCCAGGTTCGCTTGGAATAGCCGTTTCAGAAGGACTCGAATATACTGACAGCCATGAAGGAAGCGTTTACTGTTTAGGCTCCGTCCTTAACCACGTCCTCCTACATCAGACTATAATAGGGCTGGAAGCCAAAAAGCAGTTTGAACTCATTGATGAAAAGCCCGACTTGATAATTGGCTGTCTAGGCGGAGGCTCAAACTTCGGCGGAGTATCCCTACCATTCATAGGCGACGTATTGAAGGGAAAACTTGAATGCGAATTTCTAGCCGCCCAATCAGAAGCGGCGCCTAACCTTGTTAAGGGAGAATATCGCTACGACTTCGCTGATGTGGCGGAGCACACGCCGCTTTTGAAGGTTTATACTTTGGGGCATAAAGCTGAGATGCCGCCGATAAAGGCTGATGGACTACGCTATCATGCAGCTGCACCCATAATTAGCCTATTAAGGCATCTGGGCATAGTTAAGGCTGTAGCCTATCCAATAGATGAAAAGGCAATTTTCGAAGCTGCAAAGATTTTCCTGCAAAGCGAAGGATGGCTTATCGCTCCAGAGTCAAGCTATGCCGTTAGGGCTGGAATAGACAAGGCTTTAGAATTCGAAAAGGCTGGAGAAGAGAAGGTTATACTGATGAATATTAGTGGACATGGCTTTTTGGACTTGCCAGCCTACAAGGAGAAGCTCATGATAGACTAGAAGTTTCGCCCTAACCTTTTATTGCCAAACTGGAAAATATTTAGATGCCCAAGCAGACAATCTAGTAGTTAGATTCTGGATGTTAGCGCATGTCTAGAAGAGCCGAGCAGAGAATCACCACGAAGATATTGAAGGCGATTTCGTCAGCTACTCGCCTCAAGATTCTACACTTACTCTACGATGAAGGGCCAAAATCCTATACTGAGCTTATGAATAGGCTGAAGCTTATTCCGTCAAGGGATGCTGGAAAATTTGCCTATCATCTGAAATCCCTAATTTCCGCAGATCTCATCGAGCCTGACTCGAAAACTAAGCGTTATCGCCTAACAGAGCTGGGAAGAGTAATACTTGACATGACTGATGAAATAGCCAAGTACACCTATAAGAGGAGAAAAATGCATGTTAGAACTTCTAGGCTTTCGGTTGAGGAGTTTGATAGAGCAAAAATCGTTGAATCTCTCATCCGTGAGGCAGATGTACCCATAGAACTTGCCCAGCGAATAGCGAGAGAAACCGAGAAAAGACTTCAACAATTCAAGACTAAGTATTTGACTGCTCCGCTTATAAGGGAAATAGTTAATGCAGTTCTCGTCGAAAAGGGTTTAGAGGAGTATAGGCATAAGCTAACTAGGCTTGGGCTTCCAGTTTATGATGTTACACAGCTAATTGAGAGGGTTGGTAAGGAAAAGCTTCCGGCGGAAACCATACTTAGGAGGGCTGGCGGCAAGGTTCTTGAGGAATATACGCTTTTGAATGTTTTTCCAAGGGACATAGCCGACGCTTATCTTTCTGGCTATTTACACTTTGAGAATCTTCAAGACTGGATATTGAAGCCACGCGTAATTTTTCATGACTTGAGATACTTCCTTAAAAATGGTTTTAGGACTTCTTCCGCTGTTTTTCCTCCGCCTAAAAGCTTCAGTTCTGCTCTAAACATGATTTCAATGTTAATTAGAGGAGCCTCGGAAGAGACTTGTGAACAAGTTTTGCCATACTTCAATGTTTTTCTTGCACCTTATATTGGAGATTTAAGCCTTAATGAGGCAAAAGAAGCCATTAAAATGTTTATACGAGATTTAAACCAGTTTTTAGATGTAAATGCCTCAATTTTGATTGAGTTTGAGATTCCAGAATTTTTATCAAGAAAAAGGATAGCTTCAATGTCGGATTTGGATGGAATTTATGGAGATTTCTTCGATGAAGCCCAAAAATTAGCCTTGGCTGTTGTCGAGGCCTTTCTTGAGGAAAGCGAGCGCAGCCTAATCCTAAATCCAAGCTTGATTATCTGTTTACGTTCAGCTAAAGCCGGAGGAATTTCTGAAGGATTACTTTCTAAGTCGCATATGCTGGCTGCAAAAACGGGAATACCATACTTTGCGAATCTGGCTTCTAAATGGAATGTGGAAAGCGTTTATTCTGCTTCTGGCTTCAGGCTTGGAAGCGAATGGAAAGAAGATTGGGAAGTTGACACTTTAAGGGCTGGAAGCCTAGACGCTGTTTTTCTGAATTTGCCGCGGCTCGCCTATGAGGCTGATGGAGACCTAGATGCTTTCTTTAAGCTTTTAGACGAACAGCTAGAAATGGCTTTTAGGGCTTTAGAAATAAAATCCAGATGGATTGCACATTGCATTATCGAAGGCTTGCTTCCGCTGCTTGGAAGTCAAGTGAACAGCGAGATATATCTTAGACTTGGAAACTTTTCTAGAAATGTTGGCTTTCTAGGCTTGAATGAGACTGTTATGGCATTTACTGGCAAAATGCTTCATGAAAGTGAAGAATCCCTAGAAGTAGCCAAGAAAATCATCGATTACCTGAATAAGTATTCTGCTAGGCTTGTTAAGAAGAATTTGAGGGCTTCGGTTTCTATGCTTTCAAGCTATTATGGAGCGAGAAGGCTTGTTGATTTAGATGTCGAAAGGTATGGCTGGGCGAAGGTTAAGACTGCGGCTGGTAGGGAATATCCGCTCTACACTTACTTGACTGCTGTTCCTCTTAACATCGAGGTTCCGCTTGATAAAAGGCTAGAGATTGAGGGAAAATTCCATAAAGAGTGCCTTGGAGGGCATCTTTCAATCATCCAGTTGGATGAGCATGAAGAGAATGCGGAAGAACTGCTTTCTGTTACGCGGAAAATTTTAGGTTCTAATATAGGCTTCTATACATACAATCACGACTTGAGCTATTGCAGCCATTGCAACAGGATTTTCTTAGGTTTTAAGCCTAAATGTCCAAGTTGCGGCGCAACGGAGACAGTAACCAAGTATACTAGGCTTAACTCGAAAATTTCTAGGCTAGAAACAGAGAATCTCCAATTTTATAGCAGAGTAAAATACATGTTAAATTGAAGCTGATATAGATACAATTTTTTATAGTTTTTATACAAAAAATTAGATTTCCAGAATAGACCATCCGAATTTACAAGTTTAAGATTATAGAAGATAATTCTAGAAGATTGTTTCAAACGGAATTTTCAATTTTCATTTAAAAGGAAAGCTATTGCCTAGGAATGCATCAGTAATTAAAACGCGGGGGTTCTCGCATCCTAATGAAGCATAGTGCTTCATCACCCTCGCCCATCCTAGGGAGGAGGGAGAGTCCATGATAACCGTCTACACAACTCCTAACTGTCCGCGTTGCAAACTACTCAAGGAATGGCTAAAATCTAAAGGTGTAAATTTCGAAGAGAAGAATCTGGATGATTCCGAGGTTATGGCAGACCTTATCGTCAGAAACATTTATGTTTTGTCGGCTCCCGCCCTAGAAGTAGACGGGAAAGTTTACGGAGAAGACGTTCTTTTCCATAGCGAAACGTTAAATGAGGAATTTTTAGGCAAAATTTTGGAGGAAAAAGCAGAAAATGAATGATAGTGAGCTTTTACAAGAAATTAAGCCTATGGTTCGGCGTAGCGACGGCTTCATGGTTGAATGGAACAGAAAAGCCATCGTAAAACAGCTACTGAAAGAAACAAAGCTTGCAAAAGAATTCTTCAATGTAAGGCCAATGACTCTTGAGGAGGCTGAGGAAATAGCAAAAGAAGTCGAAAGAAGAGTATTCAACTTAAGGCTTAGATTCATAAGCGGCCCACTAATCAGAGAACTAGTCAACAATGTCCTACTAGCAAAATCAACAGAAAAGCCTGAATATGCAATCTACCGGAACATACTCACGAGAGTTGGAACACCAGTCTATGATGCATACCTAATAGATGTTGGAAAAGGCTATAAGGCAAATGAAAACGCGAATCTGCAGCCAAACCCGGAAACAGCCCATAAGAGAAAGGCGGACTGGGTTTCAGGCGAAGAATACTTGCTATTAATGCCGCCGAAACTGGCGGACGCCCATCTTTCTGGAGACCTACACATACACGACCTAGAATACTTTGGCACAAGACCCTTCTGCCAAGACTGGGACCTACGCTACTTCTTCTATTATGGATTAATGCCAGACGGAATGGGAACCAGAACAAGCATTGCCGGACCAGCCAAACATCCAGAAGTTGCCATACTGCACACAGCCAAGATTCTGGCTTCTGCCCAAACAAACTTTGCAGGCGGAGAGGGCTTCTACAACTTCCTAGTCTTTCTGGCGCCATACATGCGTGGCCTAAACTACAAGAAAGTTAGACAGTTGATGCAAATGATGTTCTTTGAGTATACTCAAGCCTATGTGGCGAGAGGAGGACAGCTAGTCTTCAGCAACATCCAAGTTCAGCCTGGCGTGCCGGAAATCTGGCGGGACGTTCCAGTAGTTGTAAGGGGAAGGGTTGGACCTGACGTTTATGGCGATTACGAAGATGAAGTTCAAATGCTATTCAAAGCCTTATATGATGTTGCTTTAGAAGGCGATTATTGGGGTAAACCCTTCAACTTTCCGAAATTGGAGAATGGAATAAGCCCAGAATTCTTTAAGGCGGAATATGACGATTTATGGCTGGATGTTCACCGCGTAGTCGCCAAGTTTGGAACGCCCTACTTTGATAATATGCTTCCCGCCTATAGGGGATACGGAAAAGGCGTGTCATGCTATCAATGCTGCGCCTACTGCTTTGTTGAAACTCCTGAAAGCAGCAGCGACTTCGAAGAGAAACTCTACTTTGTTGATGGAAAACACTTCACCATGGGAAGCTGGCAGGTAATAAGCCTAAACCTTCCAAGAATAGCCTATAAGGCGAATGGAAACGACACTCTGCTATTCGAAGAGGCCAAGCGGCTAATGGACTTAGCAGTGGAAATATTCAAGGTTAAACGTAAATGGATGGATCAAATGATAAGGAACAACCGCATACCCTTCGCCACTCAACGTCCATTAGATCCAAAAACGGGACGTAGAGGCCCGCCAGCCGTAGACTTCAATGAGCTGGTCTATACGATTGGGCTTGTAGGCGGAAATGAGATGGCTCAATGGCATACTGGCTATCAGCTTCATGAAAGCCCAGAAGCCGTCAAAATTCTGGTTAGGCTAATATTGGAGATGCAGAAGTACAAGAAGGAGCTTGAAGCTAGGCATGGCATAAAGATAGCCTTGGCGAGAACCCCCGCCGAATCAACAGCGCAAAGATTTGCAATTGCAGACCTTCTAACAGACGAGTTTAGGGAAAACGCCGAAAAAATGGTTAAAGGCGACCTAGCAAGGGCGAAATGGATGCTGAGAGAAGGAGAAAAAGACGTTCCAGTCTATTATAGCAATGGAACCCACGTCTATGTAGGCGCAAAGATGGGCCTAATCGAAAGAATGGACATAGAACAGAAATTCTTCCCATTGCTAAACGGAGGAAACATGTTCCACGTATGGCTTGGCGAGGCGAATCCAGATCCAGAAGCCCTCTACAAGCTTACTCAAAGAATTGCGACTCAGACGCAAATAGGATATTACGCGTACACTAAGGATTTGACAATATGTAATGACTGCGGAATGGTAACTTCGCCATTACATGAACGGTGTCCAAGCTGCGGGTCACAAAATGTTGAGTGGTGGTCACGTATAACTGGTTACTATCAAGCTGTTAGCGGATGGAACGAAGCCAAAAAGAAGGAACTATTCGACAGGTACCGAACAATCACCGCAGCAGCTAAACCCTAACTGACTGCTCCCAGAATTAATGCAAGCAAGGCCATTCTCACAATTATTCCATTCCATACCTGCCTAAAATATCTCGCATGCGGAGTGGAATCAACCTCAGGCGCAATTTCATCCACTCTGGGCAGCGGATGAAGAATAACCAAATCCTCCTTTGCATTTTTTAGGGTTTCGAGATCTATTCGATAGGAGCCTCTCACTTTGGCGTATTCGGCTGGGTCTGGGAATCGCTCCTTCTGTATTCTAGTAACATAAAGCACGTCTAGTTCGCCTATTACATCTTCAATTCGGCTTTTCTCCACAACCTCAACCTTTTTCTCTTTTAGCGTCTTCAAAACTTCCTTTCTCATTCTCAAGATGTCTGGGGAAATGAGATAAAGCTTAACATCATACATTGAAAGTGCGTAGGCAAGCGAGTGAACGGTGCGGCCATACCTTAAGTCTCCCATCAAGGCTATATTCAAGCCGTCAATTCTATTCTTCTCCTTCATAATCGTGTATAAGTCAAGAAGCGCCTGTGTCGGATGCTCCTCGGCGCCAGAGCCAGCATTAATTATTGGAACTTCGGCGAATTCTGCAGCCAATCTTGCCGCTCCTTCTAATGGATGCCTCAAGGCGATAACGTCTGCATAATTTTCAACCGTTCTGACAGTGTCGGCTAGGTTTTCGCCCTTTTTAACTGAGGCTATTTCCGCCTCGGCGAATCCTATTGTTGAGCCTCCAAGTCTATGCATGGCTGATTCGAAGCTTAGGCGTGTCCGCGTGCTTGGCTCAAAGAATAGCGTGGCCAAAATTTTTCCTTTAAGCATTTCTGAGCCTGTCTTGGCGATTGGCTCCATCTTAGAGGCAACTTTCAAAATGTAGTCGATTTCTTCACGGTTAAAATCTTTAATTGAGATTATATCCCTACCGGCGAAGTTCAAATCGTACACCTAAACACTACTCTAGGAACTTATACATAAGAATTATTA
>CAYXFE010000032.1:0-8184 GCA_964464195.1 uncultured Candidatus Bathyarchaeia archaeon | reverse complement strand
AACATCACCTCATTATGCTTAGTCTTTAATATTAAGTGGAGAATTAAAGGTTAAGGGTGAAAGCCTTGCGAAGAAGACTGTTCGGCACCAATGGTATCCGAGGAGTAGTCAATGAAACGCTTACTCCAAAATTTGCGTTAAGGATAGCCGAGGCAATAGGTACATTCTTCAACGGAGGAGAAATCTTACTCGGATATGATGGAAGAACAAGCAGTCCAGCGTTGGCATCAGCAGTCGCAAGCGGACTGGCAGCAACAGGTTGCACAGTTTACGTTGCAGGAATGGCTCCAACACCCGCCATACAGTACGCAGTCAAAAAACACGGATTCGATGGCGGAGTAATCATCACCGCTTCGCATAATCCGCCAGAATACAATGGAATAAAAGTTCTCGGAAATGACGGCGTAGAAATATCAAGAAAGCAGGAAATTGAAATTGAAGAAATATACTTTGAGGAAAGACAGAAAAGGGCTGAGTGGAGCCGGATAGGAGAAATTAAAGAATTACTTGGCATTGTAGACGATTATATCGAAGCTATAAAAAGTCATGTAAATATTGAAAGAATTAAAAAGAAAAATTTTCAAGTAGTTGTTGATCCCGGAAATGGCGTTGGAGCCCTTGCCGCCCCACGTCTCCTAAGGGAGCTTGGATGCAAAGTTTTCACCATAAACGCCAATATCGACGGAACCTTTCCAAGCAGACCTTCAGAGCCCAAGCCAGAAAACCTCACAGACCTTGCAGCCGTTGTGGAAGCTGTGAAGGCCGATTTTGGAGTTGCATATGATGGAGACGCTGACAGAGCAATATTCGTAGATGAAAACGGAACAATTCACTGGGGAGATAGATCATTCGCTTTGATAGAAAAGGAATTTCTTAAAGAGAATCCTGGAGAAACCATAGTTACGCCGGTTAGCTCTTCAAGTTTGGTGAAGGATATAGCAGAAGCCTATAATGGGAAAGTAGTATGGACAAGGGTTGGAAGCGTTGACGTTTCCCACAAAATGAAGGAAATAAACGCGAAGCTCGGCGGAGAGGAAAACGGCGGAGTATTCTACGGGCCGCATCAGCCAGTAAGAGACGGAGCCATGACAACCGCTCTAATCTTAGACATACTGGCGAAAACTGGTAAAAAACTTTCCGAACTGCTAAACGAGCTTCCAAAATACTTCATCGAGAAAGACAAGGTTGAATGTCCAGACGAGTTAAAAGAGAAAGCTCTAGAAATGCTCTATGAAGAATTAAGAAAGGAAAACCTAAAATTTGACACGATTGACGGAGCAAAAATATGGTTCGAAGACAGCTCAATTCTTGTTAGGCCAAGCGGGACAGAACCAATATTCCGTCTCTACGCAGAGGCAAAAAACAGAGAAAGAACCTCAGAGCTTATAAGAGAATATCGAGAAAAGCTAACTGAAATAATTAAAAAATTAGCCTAACGAGCTGAATAAACATTGAAAAAAATCGGAGTTGCAGTTATCGGCGTAGGCTTCTGGGGCAGAAACCACGCCAGAGTCTATATGGAGATTCCAGAAGCAGAATTAATCGGCGTATGCGACATTGACGCTAAAAGGGCGAAGGAAACAGCTGAAAAATATGGTGTAGAAGCTTATACTGATAGCAGAAAACTCCTAAAAAGAAGCGATGTTGATGCAGTAAGCATATGCACGTGGACAACAACTCATGCCAAAGAGACGATAAGAGCCTTAAAAGCTGGCAAGAATGTTCTCGTTGAAAAGCCTATTGCAAGCACGGTCAGAGAAGCAAAGCAAATAGTAAAAATGGCTGAAAATGAAAGGCTCATTTTAATGACGGGATTCATAGAAAGATTCAATCCAGGAGTTGAACGCGTCATAAAGACGATTGAGGAAGGCTCCATTGGAGACGTAGTGTCTGCAACTTCAAGAAGGGTTTCTGAATGGCCCGAAAGAGTAGGCGACGTAGGAGTCGTAAAGGATTCAGCAATCCACGATATAGATATGATGCGATATATATTCGATGAAGACCCCAAAACAGTGTTCGCAAAGACTGGAAAGCTTAGGCATAAACGCTTTGAAGATTACGCCCAAATAATGCTAACTTTTAATCATGGAAAAACAGCTTTCATAGAGGCGAATTGGCTTACACCATACAAAGTAAGAAAACTGATCGTAACTGGAAGCAAGGGAATAGTAACCCTTGACTATTTAAGCCAAGAAATTGTTATAGAAACTGAGGAGAAAACGTTTATTCCACGCTATAAGTGGGAGGAACCATTAAAACGTGAACTTGAACACTTTGTTGAATGCGTTAGAAAGAATAAGCAACCGCTGGCATCTGGCCTAGATGGATTAAAGGCTTTAATAATATGTGAAGCTGTCCTAAAATCTGCAGTAAAGGGTAAATCTGTCAACTTGGAGAGAATTTTAGGAAATGTTAGCTAAGCGATAAGGTTAATTGGCGCTTTATCTATCATAATTTTTGCCGGATGACGAAAAGGCATTAGATTGAAAGGTGAAATTTCAGAGTTACGCCGACGGCACCTTACCGCTTTTCTTTATTCCATATTTTTCCCTAATTTTTGCATCAACTATTTTCGCTATTAGCGACCTAGAAACAAGAACATACTTAACTCCTAAAAGCTCCGCTAGGTCCGCCGGCTTCTGATCTTGAGTTACTAAAATTAAATTGTTTTTCTTGGCGTATTCAACTATTTCTTTGTCCTTTGCTCCCTGTAAGCCAGCCTCCTGAACAGTAATGGCTTCCCAGCCTAAAATTTCAAAGAACTCCTTAAGTCCAGCAAACATCTCATCCAGTAGAAGCTTCATAAACCTCACATTCTGCTCATAACAGTTTAACTTCAATATCAATTTTTCTGGAAGCTGTCATGGAAAGCGTTATTTCTGCGTTATTCCTTGATTTCTAGGAAATGGTTAAAGGCGGCATATATTGGTGTTTAAATTGCAATTCGCCATTGCTTAGCGAGAAGTGTGAAAAATGCGAAAGTAAAGGAAAATTTGTTCCCTTATCGAGAGCTGCAGACGCTAGACCAGCCTTTAACAACGACATTACCTTAATTGAAAATTTACTGACACAAAGTTATGGCGGCAGTATTGTTAAAGCCTTGAACCTGAAAAACCAAATATTTCTCCTCAATAGGCTGCCCTATCTAGATAAGGCATATGAGATGGTGCTTGGCGGAAAAGTTTTAGCCCACATATTCTTCGATATTTTCTCTTTAAGCTGGAAAATCAAGCCTTTAAAGGCTTTGCTTAAATTCATGGAGGAAACTACAGCAGACTATCCCTATGTTATCTTGAACAAAGAAAAGATAAGAAAACACGAACTCTTAAATGAAAATGACATCAAAAAATCTAACTTTAGTGAAACAACAGAATATTTCGGAATATACTCAAAAAGCAATAAGTTAATTGGACTCGGCTGCAAAATCGACGGAAAAATTGTTGTTCTTAGAGTTTGGCCAAATTGTGAAGATGAGGATTTTTCTTTAAAGAATTCAAGCTGGGAAACTGTTTTAAGGGCAAACATATGGCAAATTGAAACCTCAAAGTCGAGAGCATGCAAGTTTCTAAGCAAAACAGCGGAGAGATTCAGAAGAAAGGTTTTTGTTTCTTATTCTGGCGGAAAAGACAGCCTGGCTTGTTTGTTGCTCTCGCTAAAAGCTCAAATCGACCCGAAAATACTTTTTATCGACACTTGCTTAGAAATGCCTGAAACAATTCAAAATGTAAATTTGGTCATTGAAAAGTTTGGGCTAGACTCCTATACTGGTAGGGCTGAAATAGACAAGTTCTGGAAAAAATTTCATGATGTTGGGCCTCCGGCTAGAGACTTCAGATGGTGCAGTCGACTATGCAAGCTTGAGCCTACCAATAGGCTTCTTTCAGAGTTAGGCGAAACCTTATGCGTTGTCGGTCAGCGACGCGCCGAATCATTTAAAAGGGCTTCATCGCCGGATGTATGGCTTAATCCTTACGTGGAGAAAAGCTTGAATGTAACTCCTATTTCTGGCTGGAAGGCGTTTCACATATGGCTTTTCATCATGAATGAAAAAGCCGAAAAATTAGTTAATGAGCTCTATTTTAGGGGTTTTGACCGTGTTGGCTGTTACATGTGTCCTTCGGCTACGTTAGCTGATCTACGCAGGGTAGAGGAGTGGCATCCCAGTCTTTGGAGCGGATGGATAAAAGCATTGGAAGAATGGAGAGTAAAGAATTCATTGAATGAGAACTGGATTAAATATGGATTATGGAGATGGAGAAAAAGAATTCCTAAGGCGTTAAGGGTTTTCCTAGAAGAGAAGTAACTATGGAATTTCTCTTCTTAATGCGCTTACTATTTTTTCGGCGGCTCTTCCATCTCCGAATGGGGAATTATACGGAAGATTATCGTTATTTTCTAGGGCTTCCTCCATGGCTGAAACTATACTTTCCTTCTTAGTTCCAGCAACCCTTGCGAATCCAGCCTTTACTGCCTCAGGCCTTTCTGTCGATATTCTGGTAACCACTACTCTTTTTCGGATAGGAGGAGCCGTAGCCTCTTCTTGTATTCCGCCTGAATCTGTCACAATGAAACTGCAATTTTTCATTAGCATTAGAAAGTCGAAGTAGCCTACTGGAGGTAGCAGCTGAACATTCCTTGAATTTTTTAGTTTTTTCCATAAGCCATTTTGGATGAGTCTCTTTCTGGCTCTTGGATGAACCGGATAAACTATTGGGAGAGGAGCCTCTAAGTAGGCTTCAACGAGATTTTTTAGGACATTTGGATTGTCCACATTCTCGGCTCTATGTGCAGTTGCCAATATAAAAGAGTCGTAACGTATCCTCTCTATAATAGTCGATTTTTCTTCCGCCAATCCTAAATGTTGAAGGACGGCGTCTATTACAGTGTTTCCGGTTATGTAGATTTTTCCCCAAACATTTTCTGATTTAAGATTTTCAGATGCGTTCTCCGTAGGTGCGAAGAGATAGGCTGATAAATGGTCTACTAGCCGTCTGTTATGTTCTTCTGGCATTCTTAAGTCGAAGCTTCTGAGTCCAGCTTCAACGTGGCCGACTGGCACGTTTTGTTTTATAGATGCTATGGCAGAGGCTAAAACGCTGTTTGTATCTCCTTCTATAAGAACCGTTTTTGGCTTTTTCCTTTTTATTGTGCGTTCTAGAAAGCATATTATTCTTCCAGTTTGGACTCCAGGAGAATAAACTTTAACTTTGTAACTGCATTCTGGAGCTGGCAAATTTAATTCTTGAATGAATCTCTGCGACATATGATAATCGTAGTGTTGGCCGCAGTGGACAAGCGTGAATGGAATGGCTGATTTTTCTAAGGCTCTAATTATGGGAGCCATCTTTATGATTTCTGGGCGGGTGCCCACGATAAGCATTAGCTTGCTCATTTGATATCGAACATTCTTCTAGAAGTATTTTATATTAAAGAATGTTGCAAAATCAGAATAAGAATCTGAACAAAATCATGCTTTCATGAAGTTTTCCTTGATATAATCAAAAACTATCTGAGCGCATGTTAAAGGATTAAGCCTTTCAGAATCAACTACAATTTCCGGGTTAATTGGCTCTTCATAAGGTACGCCCAATCCGGGAACAGTAGGGCTTTTCCCTTCTAATCCCTTCTTGTAAATGTTTCTGGGGGCGTACTTGTCAACACGTCTCGATTCGCGTTCCATGCAAACCTTAAGGGGACACTTAACGTATGCTTCGGCGAAATATTGAATTTCCCTTCTGGCTAGTTCGCGGAATCTCCGCCTATTTCCAGTAGCATCGATTATGACGTTTACGCCGTTCTCAGTTAGAAGCTTAGCTGTAAAGGCTATCGCCCTGTAAACCAGTTCTCTTTCCTCCTCCGTATAGCTTGGATGGGGAGTAACAAACTTTCTTAGAACATCAGATGAGACTATTTGGACGTTTATTCCATGTTTTCTTAGAATATTTTTTAGATTTTTTGCTATTGTTGTTTTTCCGCTTCCAGGAAGCCCCGTTAGCCAGATGCACCAGCCTTTCTTGGGACTCAACTTTTCCTCCTCTAATCCTTCAAATATGAATTTACAGCTTCAATTTCAAACTTTTCAGCTGAAAGAACATTCCTTATAAAATTGAAGAGCTTGACCCTTACTTCTGTTTCTAGGTTGGGATACCATATTGGCGAAGCCACCACAAGGGCTCTCCACGCATAAAATGGCTGCACCACGCTAAGAATCTCCTTATCCCCCGTTTTTTCGATGTAATGATTCCAGAAACGCTCAAAAAGAAACTTAAATGGGCCTTCCAGCCGGCCGTAAGTCTGTAATGAGTAGAATATGTAATTTATCGTCATTGAAGTTACGTCGTCAGCTGGCTCTCCCCATTCTCCGCGGCTTCTATCCAAAACTGTAAAATTCGTTCCTTCATGGAACATTATGTTCCACGGATGGAAGTCGCCGTGAACCTGCGAAAGCCTATAGGTTTTCTTTTTCAGCTTCCATCTCCATTCTATGCATGTTTTCTCTATGTTGCATAGGAATTTTTCATCCGCGTATTCGAGGTTTTGCGGATAATTGTCGATTAGTCCCATTATGCATTCTCCGTGGCCTATGAGTTCCCTTATCCTACGAACGTATAGGGTAGGCTCTTTTCTTTTCACAGAATGTATTTTAACTAGATAATCCGCCAGCGCCTCGCATCTTTCTACATCAAGCCGTGAAAGTTCTCTATTCTTCATTATTTTGTCTAAATCTTCGTGATATAGTCTTCCTTCAACCATTTCGGTTATAATGAAGAATTCTTTGCAGTCTCCAAGCGATTTTAACTTTCCATCTTTTGTAAATGCTCCGACATCGATTGATTTAACGTGTTTTGGAAGCTTGTTGAAGGCTGAGTGTTGCCAAAGCAGTATTTGGGCTCTGTCAGCGAAATGTTCATGTCCAAAACTGCTTGGCTTGACTGTTCCGAGAACAAGCCTTTTAACTTCATCATCTATTTTGAATTCGATAAGGTAGGGTCTTCCATACCCGAAGCCCTTCAATTCCTTCTCCGATTTTTCCGCGCCAAGTTCCCTAACGCTTATTAGGCTGGCCCTTGTTCCGAAGACTGAACTTAAGTAATCTTCTAGATTTTCTCTAGAAAACTTGACTATCTCCCGTGATTCTTCCATTTTGATTCATCCCATTTCGTTAGGTAATTCCATGCTTTCTTACTTAAGCAAATTGGCATGTGTGAAATAATTTAAAAGTAACCGTTCAATTTTGCAGTTGAATAGACATGACCAGAGTGGCGGTTCTCGACAGAGACAAATGCAAACCTAAGCGTTGCGGTAAGCTATGCCATCGCTTTTGCCCAATGGTAAGAAGTAAGGTTGAGGCAATAAAGTTTGGAGAGGACGGCTATCCAGTCATTGTAGAGTCTCTATGCGTAGGATGCGGAATATGCGTCAAAAAATGCCCATTCGAAGCCCTACACATAGTAAATCTTCCAGACGAACTTGAGGAGGAATGCACGCACAGATTTGGACCAAACGCATTCAAGCTCTACAGACTTCCAATACCATCCCCCGGCATAGTCCTAGGATTGATAGGACAAAACGGAATAGGAAAAACAACAGCTCTAAGAATTCTCTCAGGAGAAATAAAACCAAACCTTGGAGATTATGAAAATCCGCCAGACTGGCCAGAGATAATAACCTACTTTAGAGGCTCAACCCTCCAAGACTACTTCAAAAGGATAAGCGAGAAAAAGCTAAGGGCTGTTCACAAACCGCAATATGTCGACAAAATTCCTAAGGTTGTCTCCGGAAAGGTCGGTGAATTGCTGGAAAGGGTTGATGAAAGAGACAAATTCAAAGAAGTCGTTGGCTGGCTTGAGCTTGAATCAGTTCTCGATAGAACGCTTGATGTTTTAAGCGGCGGAGAACTACAAAGAGTCGCAATAGCTGCAACAATATGTAGAGAAGCCGACGTTTACCTCTTCGACGAGCCTTCAAGCTATCTGGACGTTAAACAAAGGCTTGAAGCTGCAAAGGCCATAAGAAAACTTGTAGAAGACGAGAAAACAGTAATAGTCGCCGAGCACGACTTGGCTGTTTTAGATTACCTCTCAGACCAAGTATGCATATTTTATGGAACCCCCGGCGTCTACGGAATAGTTTCTCATGTGCATGGCGTTAGAGAAGGAATAAACATTTACTTGCAGGGCTACA
>CAYXFE010000031.1:0-8408 GCA_964464195.1 uncultured Candidatus Bathyarchaeia archaeon | reverse complement strand
TTCTGAATTTCGTTGGGCAATTTTTCTATTTCAACCGCTTTTTGTATTCTTAATTGCATGTTGCGAAAGACAACCTTTCCTTCCTCTAGCTCTTTCGGAGCCACGATGACTGCGTGGGTTGCTCCTTTGCGGTCTGCATCTTGCAATGCTTTTGTTAACTTTCTTCCCATAACTTCGACTTCTACATTTATTCCTTTAAGCCTGATTTGGCTGGCTATTTCTAGGGCTTTAGCTTTTAGGGAATCGTCTATGGGAATAACAAATACAAATGGTTCCTTCGTGATTTTAGGTTTTATTTCTTGCTTTTCCATTGCAAGGGTTATTCTGTCTATTCCATGCGCAACTCCGACGGCTGGTGTCGGTTCTCCGCCGAAAAGCTCTATCAACTTGTCGTATCGGCCTCCGCCTCCAAGTGCAATTTCGAGTTCTGGAATAAAGACTTCGAAAATCATGCCAGTATAATATTCGAGGCCTCTGGCGAAGGCTGGCTCAATTGAAACTTCAAATTTTGCTCCACTTTCAAAGGTTAGGTTGAGAATTTCTTCGAGGTTTTCAGCCGCAGCGATGGCTTCCTCATAATCTTTCACATTCTTTTTAATTTCATTTATTGTCTTGGAGGTCTCTTTTCCTTTTATTTTTATCAATTTTTTCAAAACTTCCAGACATTTTTCTGAGACTTTCAGTTCTTCCAGCATTTTTAGCGCTTCATTCCAAAGTTTCTTGTCTAGTCTTTGCATTATGGGATTTTGTTTCTCTTCTTCTATGCCTTCCTTTGCGAGTATTCCGCGAAGTATTCCCATGTGCCCTATCTTAAACCAGTAGTTTCTTAGCTCTATCCTTTGCATTAAATCGTTGGTTAGAGTTAGAATTTCGACGTCTGCCTCTGGCTTGTTTGAACCTATCAGTTCGAAATTTGATTGCCAAAATTCCCTATATCGGCCGAGCTGGGGCTCGTCATATCTGTAGAGGCTTCCAACACAGAATAATCGTAGCGGCTTAGGTTCATTTCGAAGGGTTGTTGCGACAACTCTCGCTATTGAAGCTGTAAATTCTGGTCTTAAAGCAACTTTTCTGCCAGCTAAATCTTTGAATGCATACATTCTTTGTCTTATTTCCTCTCCGCTTTTTGCGGCTAAAAGCTCGTAGGATTCAACTACAGGGGTTATAATTTCCTTATATCCGTAAAGTTTGGCTATTTTTCTGGCTAAATCTTCAACATAGCGCATAACTTTCGCTTGTTCTGGCAGGAAGTCTCTCATTCCGCGGACAGTCCTAAATTTCGGCACCTTCAATCACTTCTCCTAGGCTGAGTTTTGAGAGGGAATAATAGACGACTTCTCCTCTCCGGTCTACAACCGCCAAGATAAGCTTCTTCTTCAAATTTTGAACTTTCCTCAAAACTTCGGATAATTCCTTAATTGAGATTGGTTTTCCCTCCAGTATTCCAAATACTATGCTTTTTGCCGGTTCTTTTCCGTAATCTCCTCTATCGTAGAGCCTAAAGTCTACGCCTAGGCCGAAGCCTTCTCTTACGACGTAGCCTCTATTTCGTAGGTCGCGGTAAATGAGATATTTAACCCAAACATTCTTGTCGTATCTTCTAAAATATTGCAGTAAATCTTGAAAGGTTAATTTTTTCCCAGACTTTTTACTTACTTCTATTACTCCTTTCTCAACTAGAAATAGGGCTTCATATGGAGCCAAAACAAGCTTTCCGTTCGATTTTGTTCCATAGCCGCGGGAATTTAAGCTTTCAGCATTCTTACCTGAAATTACCGCTCCTTCACGCGACAAGATGGCAACTGGCAGTTCAGACATTGAAACCACTTACTTATTGAAAGCCAGCTAGATTTAAGGATTCAAGTTTCAATTCAAAATTTGTTTCTTTTGGTCTTAAAATTCCCTTTTCGCATATGATTGCGCTTACGTATTTGAGCGGAGTTATGTCAAAGGCTGGATTAAGCACTTTCACGCCTTCTGGAGCTATTCGAACAGACAAAATATGCGTAACCTCTTGGCTGTTTCTTTCTTCAATTATCACTTGGCTTGAGGTTTTCTCTAGGTCGAAGGTTGAGGTTGGAGCTGCCACATAGAATGGAATATTATGCTCATGCGCCAGAACAGCCACCGTATAGGTTCCAATCTTGTTTATTACTGCATCCTGCACGATTCTATCTGCACCAACGATAACCTTGTCAATTAATCCCTTATACATGACGTATCCAACCATGTTATCTGTGATGAGGGTAACTGGGATTCCGTCTCGCATAAGCTCATAAACTGTCAGTCTGGCGCCTTGAAGTTTAGGTCTCGTTTCAGTTGCGAAAACCTTTATTTTCTTTCCTTCTTCCCATGCAGCCCTAATAACGCCGAGAGCGGTTCCATAATCAACCGTTGCTAGGGCGCCAGCATTACAATGGGTCAAAATGGTGTCTCCGTCTTCTATAAGTCGAGCGCCGAATCTTCCCATTTTACGATTTGCCTCAACATCCTCTTCGGCAATGAGATTAGCCTCCTCAACAACTTCCTCAACCACTGCCTTAACGTCACCTTCTACGCTGCGCGCCTTATTCAATATTCTGTCAATGGCCCAAAACAAATTGACGGCTGTCGGCCTAGTTTTTCTAAGCGTTTCGGCGCACCGCTCCAATTCGGCTAGAAGCTCAGCCTTTGAATTTGCCCTTGAATAGTAGGCTGTTAAGGCTAGGCCATAGGCGGCTGCGGCTCCAATGAGTGGGGCGCCACGTATCTTCATGGATTTTATTGCCTCTGCAACCTCGCTGCAATTCTTCATTTCAATAATTACTTCTTCATGCGGCAGTCTTGACTGATCTATTGTTACGACTTTTCCATCCTTCCATTCGATAGTCCTCATTTAATGCACTTCCATTTAAGGCTAAACAGACATATTAGGCTCTTATCAATAAAAATGTTGGTTGGAAGCGGGCAGTATGAAAAAATTGGCTGAGATGCTTGTTAGAAATTTTGGAGCCAGATATACCGACTTAATGGACATAAAGGTGGAAACTGGAGATGACGAGGAGATTTTCAAGTGGTTTTTAGCTTCTGTACTTTTCGGGGCTCCCATAAGGGCGGAAACCGCCATAAAAACATACAAATGCTTTAAGATGCGCGGAGTCTTATCGCCTTCAAAGATTCTGGAAACTGGATGGGACGGTTTGGTTGAAATTCTCGATGATGGAGGTTATACGCGCTATGATTTTAAAACTGCCACAAAACTTCTGGAAATCGCGAAAAATCTTCAGGAAAGATATGGAGGAAGCTTGAATTCTTTACATGAAAAAGCATCAGATTCGCGTGATTTAGAAGAAAGAATCAAAAATCTCGCCAAAGGGATAGGCGACGCCACGGTAAGCATATTTCTGAGAGAGCTTAGAGAGATATGGGCAAAGGCAGACCCGAAGCCAACATCACTTGTTATTTTATCCGCGAAAAATCTCGGAATAATACGAAGTGATAACCCGAATGCGGCTTTGCGGGAGCTTAAAACTTTCTGGGAGAAGAATGCCGTTGAAGGATATGGTTTCGCTAATTTTGAAACAGCCCTATTAAGGGTTGGAAAGGATTACTGCAGAAAAGGAAGATGCGAATCGTGCCCGTTTAGAGTTTATTGCATAAAATCTTCTAGGGACGCTTGATTTTGGCTATAACTTCGACGGGGCATCCCCTTGGAAGATTTATTCTTTTTTCCCACTCGTTTCCTATGGCTATGAGGGAAAACAGGCCGGAAACCTCAGCCTTAGACTTATAAACAAGATTCACTAGAGCCGCCTGTGTCTCGCCAGTCTTAATCATATCGTCGACGATTAAGACGCTGTCCTTCCGCCTTATAGCCTTTTTAGGCAGATAAAGCGTAACTGTTACGCCGGAATCCCTTAAAACAAAGGTTTCGTCTATGAAGGCTCTGACTCCAACCTCCTTTGTTTGTTTGGCGATAACTAAATTTACGCTTAGTGCATTTGCAACCATGGTGGCTAGAGGTATTCCGTCCACAGCGGCAGTTAAAACTTTCGTGACTCTTCTTCCGGCAAAGGTGGCTAGGGCATGTTGGGCGGCTTGTCGGAGTATGTTATAGTCGCCTATTATGTTAGTATTGTCAAAAAAGCCCTCTTCGTTGAACTGTATTCTTCTTTTGATTTCGCTTTCTAAGCCTACAAGCTTGTTGAGGGTTTCCCACAGCTTGCGGGCTCTTTCAACATTTGGAAGAACATGTCCTTTTGCATATCTGCTTAGAACTGTAACTGGTAATCCAGTTTTATTTGATAACTCTCTATAGGTATATTTCTTCTTGGCCATTTGTAAAAGCTCTATCGTCATGAGTCTAAGCTTGAGATTTTCGGCATGAGTACTCATTAGATCACCATTAACATTAACAAGTCAAATTTTAAAGTTGCTACTTAATATTTTCAATTCAACCATTTATAATTTCCGTCGAAAATGGAGAGGCTTCTAAAGGAAAAGTTTAATTCTTACTTCGTGAAATGATAGTTGCCATGCTGCCATTAATAGCCTTAATTCTAATATGCATATTTCTAGTGAGCGTAATATCCCTAATCGGTATAGTATTCATAGTTCTCAGCGAGAAATGGTTTAACAAGGCGCTTCTAATGCTTGTAGGATTTGCCTCCGGAAGCCTCCTCGGCGGAGCATTTTTCCATCTAATTCCAGAAGCAATAGAAAAAGTTGGAAAAGCCTCAAGCATAACTATTGAAAACATCTTTTTGGCTTTAGCCCTTGGTTTACTAATATTTTTCGTCTTAGAAAAGTTTCTTTGGCGACACTGCCACGAAAGGGAGAAATGTCCAGTTCACCCATTCGCCTACCTGAATCTTGTCGGGGATGGCATACACAACTTTATCGACGGCATTATAATCGCTGCAAGCTTTATGGCCTCCCAAGATCCTTCACTAGGCTTCATTGTGACTTTGGCGGTTGCGGCGCATGAAATTCCACAAGAAATTGGAGATTTCAGCATACTACTCTATGGCGGATTCTCTAAAACTAAGGCGTTAATCTACAACTTTCTAACTGCTCTAACAGCCATGGCTGGAGGAATATTCACCTTTTATGGTTCAGCCTTTCTTCCACAAACACCATATCTATTGGCATTTGCGGCTGGCGGCTTCATCTATATAGCATCAACCGACTTAATTCCTGAACTTCACAGAGAAAGGAAGGCGCTTAACTCATTTCTGCAATTTATAATGTTGTCAATAGGCCTATTCTTAATGTGGATGCTGAAGCACGCCTAAAATGTTAGAGTGAGGAAATTTTTTCTGTAATCTCTCTTAAGGCTTTCATCGCAGGCGAATCAATGCCGCCTAGAAGAGGAGTAGCCCCCTTCATGTCAGCCTCGAAAACTAGTGGGTCATAAGGAATAAAGCCTAGAATCTGGAAGCCATTTTTGCCAGAAAATTCGATTAACAATTCTTCTTCAACTTTGTTCCTTATTTTATTGCCTAAGAGAAAAATCTTTTCTATTCCCGCCTGCCTCGAAAGTTCGAATATTTTCTTTGCGACCTCAAGTGCTTTCATGTTTGCATCGGCAACTGCGAGCATGACGTCGACATGTTTGGCTGTTGCTCTTCCGAAATGTTCTATTCCGGCCTCCATGTCTAAAACTACGGCTTCTCCTCTTTCAACTATGAGGTGGCGAAGCAACACTCTAATAAGCGCGTTTGCTGGACATGTGCAACCTCCGCCCACAGACCTTATTGTTCCCATAACAAGCAGGTTAACGCCTAAAGGCGACTGCACGGAGTATTTTTCAACTATGTCATCAACTGTAAATGAAAGCTTATAGACCCCCGGAACGCCAGTACTTGTCTTTTCTTCGATGAGTTGTTTGTTTTCGGATATTGGCTTTATCTCTTTGGCTTTTTCGGCTGGAATTCCCAAGGTTATGGCTAGGTTGGGTGCGGGGTCAGCATCTATGGCTAATACCTTGTAGCCTTTCTCTTTTAGGAAGTAGGCTATGGCTCCGGCGATTAGTGTTTTTCCTACTCCTCCCTTTCCGGCAACGGCTATCTTCAATTGTAGCGCCTTCCACTCCGCCTAAGTTGAAGCTAATGTCAGCCTTTCCGAGCTTACATCAATTTCTGCTATATAGCAGTTTTCAAATTTTTTCACAGCGCCTAAAACATCCTTTACAATAACGTTTTTTCCTTCCGTCTTCGCATAAATGACATCTTTATAGACTGTTTCGCCGTTGAGGACAACTTCAAATTCGCACATGGCTTTCACCTTGATGAAAAGACTAGAGTGGCTAGCTAATTAACATTTCTAAACATGTCTATGCTCCTTCGCGAAGTTTCTCCGCAAACTCTTTAAGTCTAAAATAGGCTTCTCTTGGATTTTCAAGTTTCAAAGAGAACCTTTCAAACGGGCACATGCTCTTTCCGGTTCTATCAAGTATTTTTGGAACCAAAACTTCATATTCATAGTTTATGTTGTTCTTTTCAAGAGTATCCTTTCCCTTAAAACTTAAAATAGAAGCAAAGACAGCGTTTACCCGCGAATATGCACAAAGCAACGCAGCAGCCTTCCCAACAATCTTGTCGGCAACAGCGGCGCCTTCAAGATTGCTGCCTAGCCGCTCAATAGCCTCAAAAAGACCTACAACTCCATGAGAATCTGATTGAAAAATTATCTCTCCATTTTTAGCAATAGCCAAGGTCAAATTCTTCTTCTTTAAGGTCTGTTTTGCAATTTCTAAATCAGACATTACTCTACTAGAAGATGAGTTACTTGGTAAAATAGTTATTGACTTCTATTGAAAAGAGCTTATCTTCCGGAGTAAATGCGATTATCCATGCAAGCTTTTCTTGCGTTGCTTCATCTTCTTTGGTCTTTTTAAGCTTCTCCATTAAATCTTTCAGTATTTCATTTTTTAAAGAAATAATCACTTGTTTTTTCGGGTTGTTTAAGCTGAATTTTGCAGAAATCGATAATGAGTTAGCCTTCTTAAGCGTCAACTTCTGATTTCCAAACGTACATTGAGTAGTTGCCTGTATTCCATCCAGCGTGCATGTGTATGGGACTCGGCAAGGCAGCTCCGCCTCTACACGCATACTTCGCATGTTTTCTATTCCAAGCCTATTCATTCCAGCGAGGCTCATTTTGATGCCTAGAACGAGGAATGGACCTAAATGTCCATGAAGTCTTCTGGCATATTCTATAATTGAATTCAGGTTTTCTCTCGATGCTATACATATTTCCCTCATTTCTTCTTTAGACATATGCTTCCATCCCTAATTCTTTAACTAAATTTGCGGTTAATGGTAACATGTTTACAAACTCCAGATGATCATGCCTTTTAACTTCTATCATTTTCGGACTGTGCTGCTGATACTCTGAACCCACTTTATGAACATGGCACCCGAGATGAAAAGTTCTGTTAGCGCCAGCCATTATCATGAATGGTACAAGCTTCCAGTCTATCATTACCCCTCCAAACGATATGTCAGGTTTTCTTAGTACTAATCTGGCTATGGCTATTGTCTTAGCGACTTCAAGTGGATTTGCTGGACGCCTATCTTCGAATGGTGTTCCTGGAATTGGATTAAAGCCAGATACAGTTAATAATGTCAGATTTTTGAAGTTTTTAAGCCAGAAAATATGTTCTACATAGTCCTCGTATCGGCTGCCTAATCCAACCATCATTATGCTGAAGAGTCCTAGGCCTACCTTGCTTATTTCTTCTGCTAGTCTCATTCTTGCTTCGAGGCTGTCGCCGGGCTTGGCTTCTTTAAACACTTTAGGATTTGTTGTTTCAAGACTGCTGCCCACAGCGGTGACTCCAAGCTCTTTTAACTTAACTAAGTCTTCATTACGAAGCGACGGCCCAATGTTTATCCATATATTGAACGGCGCACTCGACTTAATTTTCCTTACAATATCGATTATGCGTTCGCCAGCGCCAGCCCATACGGTTCCACCGCCAAGACCTATTCGCCTTAATCCAATCTCTTTCATGAATTTTGCAGCAACTTCTACCTCATCAAGGGTCAGAGGATCGTCGAGTCCCCATAAGCCAGCGGATCTGCCACAATATCTGCATGGCGGCGAGGTAGTGCATGGGGTTACTGGCCATATAAAACCGTCAAATTTAAAGGCGTAGCCCACCTCATCTTCTCTTACCTTTGAAGCAGTCTTAAAAAGTTTTAAGCACTCATCATAGTTACGAGCTTTCCTGAAGAGTAGCAGCGTTTCCTCTGGAGTCGGCGGGTCTTTCAAAGCCTTTGCAAGGATTTCATCCAGCTTCAAGCGCTTCCCTTCTGAACTGCAACGATTTTCTAGCCTACTGAATATTGTCAAGTTTCACCTTTGAGTGTTCTAACTCCGGCTTTTTCTAAGGCACCTATTATCGGTAGGGCAATAATCACGCT
>CAYXFE010000030.1:0-8463 GCA_964464195.1 uncultured Candidatus Bathyarchaeia archaeon | reverse complement strand
ACTTGGCTTGCAGCCCTAACAACTATTCCTCTGCTTTCTAAGGCCCTTTTTATGTCTCCTCCATAGAATCTTCTCTTAGCCGCGGCTCGGCTCATCATTCTTCCGGCGCCATGCGCTGTCGAGCCGAATGTTAGCTCCATAGCCTTTGGCGTTCCTACGAGCAGCCACGAGCTTGTTCCCATGCTTCCCGGTATGAGCACTGGCTGTCCAACAGCCCGATAATCGGCTGGGACTTCTGGCGCTCCAGGCGGGAAGGCACGTGTTGCGCCTTTTCTGTGAACCCAAACCTTTCTTTTTTCGCCGTTAACTCTGTGGGTTTCAATTTTTGCTATGTTGTGCGCAACGTCGTAAACGAGTTTTAGGCCCATTTCTTCGGCTGGCCGCTTAAACACTTTTTCGAAGCTTTCCCGTACCCAGTGCATTATTGCTTGTCTGTTCGAGAATGCGTAGTTTACGGCGCATGCCATCGCTTGGAAGTAGTCTTCGGCTTCCTTGCTGTTTCCGGGCGCGCATGCAAGTTCACGGTCTGGCAGAGCAAGCTTGTATTTGTGGACTGCACGCTCCATTATTCTGAGGTAGTCTGAGCAGATTTGGTGGCCGAATCCGCGTGAGCCACAGTGAATCATAACTGTTACTTGGCCTTCCTGCTCTATTCCAAACTCCTTAGCAACTTTCGGGTCGTAAATTTTGTCGACTTTCTGTATTTCTAGGAAGTGGTTTCCAGAGCCTAAGGTTCCAACTTGGGCTAGGCCTCTGTTTTTGGCTGTTGCCGAAACTTTGTCTGGGTTTGCATTTTCCATACATCCCCTCTCCTCGCAGTGTTCGATGTCTTCAGGCCAGCCTAAGCCTTGGTCAATAACCCATTGGACTCCCTCAGTCATTAGGCGTTCAAGTTCATGAACAGTTACGCGAAAATCCTTTCTTCTGCTTCCTAGACCGCATGGAACATTTGAGAAAATTGTGCTTGTTAATTCTGCAAGTTTCGGCCTTATATCTTGCTCGGTCATATTTGTAGTTATTAGGCGTACTCCACAGTTTATGTCGTAGCCTACTCCGCCCGGGCTGATTACGCCTTCGTCATAGTCTGTTGCGGCTACTCCGCCTATTGGGAAGCCGTATCCTTCATGGCCGTCTGGCAATGTAATTGCATACTTGTATATGCCTGGTAGATGCGCAACATTTGCGCATTGCTCAAGCGTCCTGTCAGTCTTCATTTTTTCAAGCAGTTCCTCATCTGCTATTACTAGGCCTGGAACCCTCATGCCTGGCTTATACTTTTGAGGAATGCGCCAAAGATATCTATCAATTCTTTCTAATGGAACGTGAACCAAATTTAATCACCTATCTTGATGTAGGCTGGGCGGAATATAAACAATTTTGGTTTAAAAACCAAAGATTACTCTAATCCATACTTCTGATAATAGGCTATAAAGCCCTGAATATCCCGCACAAACATATCACTCATTATTGGATGATCCTTCAAGTATTCGGCGGCCACTCTAAGCGAGGAATCCCTCTCAATAAGCTTTTCCTTCATAACCTCCAAACCCTCATTATTCTTTAAGCATTCGCGTACAACAGAAGCCCAAAGTTTAAGCTGATTCGCGTAAGTCCTTAACTTTTCAACAGCGTTGCCAGCCGGGCCGAAATGCGTGTAACAGAGCATTCTAGGATTAAGCTTAGCCAGCTTTTCTATAGACTCAAGTAACTTATCTAGCACAAGGAGCGGCGGAGTCGTGGGCAAAATAATATCCAAATTTGGAACATATATCCCCGCGGTGTCTCCGGGAAATACTATCTCGCTTTTCCGCTCATAATAGCTTACATGATGAGAGGCATGCCCCAAAGTCTCAATCACTCGAATCTCTATGCCATTACCTAAATCCACATTCATACCATCCTTGGCTGGAACCATACGCTCGACTGGAACAGAAAATGGTTCACCATAGATTTCGGCGATTTTCCCCAACACTTGCCGAGCCTGCATCCAAAGCTTCTGAGGATTAGCCAAATGCGGAATTCCCCTCGGATGAACAATCAGCTTTGCATTTGGCAAATGCTTTAAAAGAGCGCCTGCGCCGCCGCCATGGTCCAGATGTATATGGGAAACCATAACGTAATTGATTTCTTCAAGGTTTATTTTCAGCCTGTCTAATCCATTTAGGAGATTTTCTATGGATGAGGTTGGTCCGCATTCTATTATGGCCGTTTTTTCTCCCTTAAGAATGTAGGAGCCTATGAACTGTTCGATATTTGCGGGTTTCAAGTCTATCATAGAAATGTAATCGTTTATTCTTTGTATGTTCATTTTGGCACCTTAACCTAACTGGATGCATGTTTCTTACTAAAGTTTTGCTTGAAGGCTAAAGTTATCAAGGCTGAGTCAGATATGACCTAACTGGATGCATGATGCTGGTTAGAATAGTTAGGGAATTAACTCCAGAAGAAGTTTTACAGAGGATTAAGCGCTATGAAAGAGAGCTTGGTATGAGCTTTGAAGAGTTTGAAGAATTGTTTCTGAGAGGAAAGGTTGAAGGCGGAAAAGCTGCAGCCTACTTCGAGTGGGCAGGTCTAGTTCACGCCTATAGAGGTTATGTTGAAGGCGGAGAGCTTGACTACATGGTTGAGGAACTGCATGACTTCAATGCTCAACAAATGAGCTTATTGACGCCTAAAAGGATAGAGCTTCTATATGCCCTAGCCAGCCTTAGAATAGAGTCGATAAGCGATTTAGCCAAAAAATTGAAGAGAAATGTAAAAAATGTTTATCAGGACTTGCAAGTTCTGAAAAAGCTCGGATTCGTAAGATTTACACGGAGAGGAAAGCGGAATATTGTTCCAGAAACCTTGGTTGAGGAGATAACATTTTTAATTAGATAATTAGAGGTCAAGGAGAAATTTTACAGTCACCTTTTCCGGCTCCTTCTTTATCTCCATCCTATGATAAGTGACAGCCTTTATCCCAACCTTCTGCGGATGTTTTTCAGGATTGAACTGCTCGCCCCAAACTTTCGCCTTAAGCCTAAATCCCCCCTCGGTTTTTTCAATGTCGGTTATCTTGAACTTGGAATATAGATTTCCGGTCATTTCAAACTTTACAATTAGTGATTCAAGCCAATTATAGAGAAGCGACTGCTCATCAAAACCTTCAACTTCAATTTCATCCTCAATTTTAGGCTCAACCTTCGACGTGTCAGTCATAGTTTCAAACATTGCCAAAGCAGCATTCTCGAAGGCTTCAGCTAGGCTTCTGCCATATGCCGCGATATAGGCGTCAGCCGTATGCTCAAGAAACTCAAACCTCTTCACTGCTATGCCTCCCTAAACTAGACTAGATTAGATAAGACAGCTTATTAAGCTTCAACACTAAATATTGCCAAAGTAATGGAGGAAAACCAATTGGAGGAATGGGAACTAATAATAATTGGCGCCGGCCCAGCCGGCCTAACAGCCGGAATCTACGCCGGAAGAAGAGAATTAAAAACGCTCATTCTCGAAGAGAAGATTCCAGGCGGAGCGGCTGCCGATTCTCCGCTTATAGAGAATTATCCCGGCTTCAGAAGCATAAGCGGAAGGGAACTTGTAAATAAAATGCTTGAGCACTGCAAGAGTTTCGGCGCAGAAATCCACGAACTAGAAGCAGTAAAAGAGCTGCATCTAACTCAGCAGGAAAAAATGGTTAAAACAGCAAAAAATGAGTATAGGGCTAAAGCAGTCATAATTGCCACTGGCTCCCACCACCGCGAGCTTGGAGTTCCAGGCGAGAAAGAATTCAGAGGAAGAGGAGTAAGCTATTGCGCTACATGCGACGGCCCCTTCTTTAAGGATAAGCGAGTAGCCGTTGTTGGCGGAGGAAACACAGCCGCCGTCTCAGCGCTTTTTCTGGCTGATATAGCCTCCGAAGTAAACCTTATACATAGGAGAGACAGGCTCAGGGCAGAAGAAGCAATATTCAGAGAGCTTCAACGCAAAGGAGTAAAATTTTATTGGAACAGCGTTGTAAAGGAGATTAAAGGCGAAAATCTAGTTAAAAGCATCATAATACACAACCAGAAGACCGGAGAACTCCGCGAATTAGAGATTGACGGAGTCTTCATTAATGTCGGCGAAGAGCCGAACAGCCAAATAGCAAAAGCGGCAGGAATAGAAGTTGACCAGCGAGGCTACATAATAGTCGATAACAGACAGAGAACGAACATTCCCGGAGTTTACGCCGCTGGAGACGTAACAAACTGTCCAGTCAAGCAGATAGGCACGGCTGTTGGGCAGGGAATAATAGCGGCAGAAGAAGCCTACGGCTACATTAGGAGGCCATACTACTACAAAGAATAAAGTAGAGAGACTATAGGTAGTTTGGAAGATTTTCTATAGCTGCTACGACAACCTTGATTGCCGCCTCGACATCCTTTAGGTTTAGTAGGCTGGCGGGACTATGGATATATCGCGTTGGAATAGAAACTACTCCTGCTGGGACTCCTTCACGGGTTAATGCTATGCGCGCTGCATCGGTAGAGCCAGGCAAACCAGCCTCCAACTGATACTGTACGCCTATTTTTTCGGCTGTTTCAACCAGCAAACGCAAAACTTTTGGATGAGTTATTAATCCGCGGTCAGCAACAGTAAATGATGGGCCGGCGCCCATTTTTATAGGTGCTTCTGTTTCGCTTACACCCGGAACATCACCTGCAACTGTGACGTCCAAGGCTATGCCAATGTCCGGATAGATTTTGAATGCTGCCGTGGCTGCGCCTCTGAGGCCAACTTCTTCCTGGATTGTTCCGACGGCGTAGACTGTGCAGTCTACTTCGCCTAGCCTCTTCATTATTTCAATCATGGCTGCGCATCCAACTCTGTCGTCGAATGCCTTGCCTATCACCGTGTTTCCAGCTGCCTTCGCGAATTTTATATCGAAGCATATTGGATCTCCTACGCGTACGCCCATTTCTTCGGCTTCCTTCTTGCTTGTAGCGCCTATGTCAACGAAGAGTTTGTCGGCTTCAATCACCTTTTTACGTTCTTCTTCCTTCATTATGTGAACTGGTTTTGCGCCTATAACTCCGGGGATAATTCCCTTTGATGTTTGGACAACTACTTTTTGGGCTAGTAGTATGCGGTCGTCTATTCCGCCTATCTTTGTGAAGTATAGGAAGCCCTTTTCCGTTATGTTTCTCACGTATAGTCCTATCTCATCCATGTGCGCCGCGAGCATTATGCTTGGCGCATTTTCCCGCCTAGCCTTCTTTACGCCTACAACGTTTCCAAGCTTGTCCTCCCACAATTCGTCTACGTATGGTCTAAGCATTTCCTTCAGCATGTTTCTAACTTCGTCTTCTCTTCCTGCAACTCCGTATGCATTGGAAAGTTTTTCCAGAATTTCAACAAGCTCCATCCTCTAGTTTCCTCCATGATTTAGTTAAGCAACTTACACGAATCAACCATTTATGTTTTAGGATTAAAGTTTAATCAGCCGTTTTTCAAGGAATAAAACCAATAGCCAAGCCGAATCAAAACTCAAATAAAATTCGAAATTTACATTGGAACCAGCTGGAAAATTTGTAGTTTCAAAGCTAAAAGTTTATATTCCACTACTCTATGAGAATGAAACGAAGACGCGAGATGGGCCAACATAGTTTAAGGCCTTTTAGGTGTGGTGCAGAAAGCAGTTGGGTAATCCCCTAAAGAAGATTTCTAAAAAGATAAAGCTATACCTGAGCGTAACTCGCGCCCGAGGAATAGCGAGAAGATACTTCATATTGAACGGCTTCGACGGAGCCATGACCATATTCGGCATAATAATTGCTTCATGGTTCGCACATATACAAGAGCCAGGAACAATAGTTATCGCCGGACTAGGCGCATGCTTCGCCATAGGAATTTCAGGCTTCTTCAGCGCATACATGACTGAAAAGGCGGAAAGAGACAGAATGCTTAGGGAACTTGAGAAAGAAAAGAATGGAAAAGTTGACCCGATAAGGTATGAGGCTTCAGAGTTCGTATCAGTTTACGTAGCCCTAATCAATGGACTTTCACCTATACTTACGGCTATGGTGGCACTAGCACCATTCTTTTTGGCTGTCTGGACGATACTTCCAATAGAAACAGCCTACATTGCATCATTAATATTGACTTTGGCTTCACTGTTCCTGCTTGGGTACTATCTAGGCGTCAGGGCAAGAGGAAACGGGTGGATATACGGAATAAAAATGCTAGCAGTCGGGGCAATAGTAGCCATCTTCATATTCCTAATAGAGCTGCTAGTCTAGCAATCAAAGGAACAAGATTTTTACATAATCTGCCCATTTTAGGAAATAACCAAAGTGCATTAGGGGCGACAATTGAAAAAAGTCAAAAATGGAAAATCTTCCCTCTTCATCTCAACAGTAGCAGTCTTCGCGGCATTAACGGCGGTATCCGACCTAATTTTGGAGTCGCCTCTCCCCTATTCTGGCGTTTGGCTTAGCTGGATTTTCATGATGGAGCCCATTACGGGAATTCTGCTTAATCCATACGCTGGCTTCCTCGCAACATTGCTCGGCGTAATGGTTGGACATTCAATTCGCTACCGAGGCATCTACGAATTCCTCTTCACATTAGGCGCTCCTTTCGGCTCGATGATTTCAAGTCTATTTTTTAGGGGAAGATGGAAACAAGTGCTTGGATATTATACGTTGCTGCTTGGAGCATACTTCCTCACTCCTGTTTCATGGAGCCTTCCATTCTATGGAATGTGGGATGTTTATTTGGCGTTCGGCTGCCTAATAGTAACAATGCCGCTTATTGCTAAAAAAGCGGAATTTTGGAAGTTAAAATCCTACCGTTCATTTTACATGCCCGCCTTATGCGCTTTCATTGGATTAGAAGCAGACGTTTTATTCCGCATTTTTCTGCTTATTCCATGCCAAACATACCAGCTATTCTATGGATGGAATGCTGAAACTTTGCAGGCAATATGGGCCAGTGGAGCAGTCGAAACTCCAATTAAAGCTGGATTAGCATCCCTAGCCTCCGCCATACTTATTCCCAAAATCACAAAGACTCTACGAAAATCCGACCTTATTTCGATAGAAGATTAGATTGGCTTAACTAAATTTCTGTAAATGAATTCGGCTTTTTCTAGGGCTTTTTTGAGCGACAATTCCCTATTTTCAGCTTCAGCAATAACTGAACATAATGGCTCGCCCTCTTCAATAATTACTTCTGGAAAGGGAACATCCCTAACATAGCTTAAGCCTGTCAAGTTCTCAACCTTAACTTGCCCCTTTGAAAACAAGATAAGCCTAGTACAGTACCTGCCAATTTTGCGGGAAATACGCGGCAGAGGCTCATTTAAACACGCTTTAACATGCATTTCAATAAGGTTCAAGTTTAACGCTCTTTCAATGCATTCAAAAGTGGCTTGAAAACGCGGATTAACCTCTATAACATATGGTTTTTCCTCTTCGGAAAGAATAAAATCTATTCCATTAGAGCCTAAAAGCCCAAAATGTAAAGCAATTTTCTCGGCGGCTTCATGACATTCCTGAAAGGTTTTAGATGAAACATCTAGCGGTACAATGTTTCCGCAAAATCCGAAGGGTTCTTGCTGCCCTAACTCCTTCAATCCAAGCAGCTGCTCATTAATTGTTAAAACCTTCACTTGATTAGCTGAGGAGATAAAGCTGATGCTTGCGTTGACTCCAGCAATATATTCTTGAATGAGAACTTTCCTATCAATTGAGGAAGCAACCTCAAAGCTTTCCTTTAGTTCTTTAGGATTCAATGCTTTTCTAATGCCGACGCCCGCAAATCCCTTCGAAGGTTTAACCACTACTGGATATCCAATGTCCTTTGCGGCTTTCTTTGCATCTTCGAGACTCTCAACAATAATAGTTTCTGGATAAGGCAGATTTAGACGCTTAAGCTCTTTAAAAAATTCAGGTTTATCTCTAACCTTTCTGAAAACTTCTGGTTTATTACCCAAAATTGGAACAAGCTCATTAAGCTCCTCAAGAACCTCAAAGGAGTCATCAAGCCCAGAAGAAAGCAATAAAGCATCTACTGAAACCTCCTTCAAAAAAGCCTTAACCAAATCCACAAAATTTTCTGGTTCGAAGCGATTTTCAATTTTTCCGCACGATTTTCCCGCCTCCTGCTTAATGATTGCCCGGCAACCATCGCAGATTTTTACTAAATCATAGTCCCCAAAGTAGTCGGCTGCGTAGACTCTGAATCCAGCAGCCTTTGCCGACTTTGCCATGGCTACGAGGTCTAGGCCTACTAGAAGCAAATTTTCTAGATTATGCGTCTTCATATCTTAGGCTTATTCTGGTCTTCAAGGTTATAAGGATTGAAGACGGAAATAGCTAACGAATTTGGCGGTGGCTGTAAATTATGATAAGGGCTGTTCTGTTTGATTTGCATGGAACTTTAGCTTATGTGGAGAATCCGGTGAGCGATTTTGAAATTTCCGACTATCTATTCAGC
>CAYXFE010000029.1:0-8567 GCA_964464195.1 uncultured Candidatus Bathyarchaeia archaeon | reverse complement strand
TTGTAATTCAGATGGTGGATGTGTCGCCATATACTCAAGTTTATGTTAGAAGCCTAGACATATCCTTATTAGAACATTTTCGGTAGCGTTACCTTAAAGGTTATTATTTACTTAATATAGGATGCTTCATTCGGCCGAGCCATAGTGAAAGTTCAAAACTTCCTTTATACATTTTCTCCATAAGCTCTTTGTCAGTTATTTTTCTTTCAAGCTGAATACTCTTTCTTTTTTCTAGAGTTTTTCTCAAGTTTCTTATATTCCACAGGAAACTTTCGATAATTGCTGTTTTTTCATTTAATGTTTCCCCATTTTTAATTAGCCATAATGCCTTCAATGTCTTTATGGCTATGAACTTTGGGATTAGTAGCATCAAGGTGTTTAGGCTATAATTTTTGAGGAGAGAGGCCATCCAATGTTTTTCAAGCAACGGTATGATTTTTCCGCTGGAGGCTCTCCAGTAGTGATAGATTTTTGCTTCTGGCACATATAGTATCTTGTAGCCTTTGAGTCTGGCTCTCCAGCACCAGTCTAGGTCTTCTCCGTAAAGGAAGTATCTTTCATCGAATGGGCCTACTTCTTTCCATGCTTTTTCTCTGATTAGCATAGCTGCACCGTTAGCGTAGAATACCTCTTCTACTTTGTCATATTGTCCTCTGTCTATTTCGCCGTTGCCGCGGTTCCATCCAACTCCATAGATGTCGCAGCATCCTCCAGCCGCATTTATTCTCTTTCTGTCTTGGATAAACAACATTTTAGGGTTTGCAGCCGCTGCTTTTTCATCTTTTTCCATGTGGAGAACTAGTTTTTCTAGCCAGTCTGGCTCTACTTCGATGTCATTGTTTAAAAGAGCCATGTATTTGCTGTTAATCGACTTTAAGGCTAGATTATATGCTTTTGCGAAACCGTAATTTTTTTGGAATTTCATTAACTTTATTTCAGGATAGTTTTCTTCGATAAATTCTGCCGATCCGTCCGTTGAGGCATTATCTATTACGGTTATTTTGAAATTTGGATAGTCTGTTGCTAACACGGAATCTAGACAATTTTTGATGTATCGAATTCCGTTATAGTTAAGTATTACTAGGGTGACTAGAGGAAGCTTCATCCTTTTAATAATGAGGGTTTAGGGCTTTTATCAGTTATGTAAATCTCTTTATGTGAATATTTTGGATGCCTCTCCTATTATAAATCGGTGTCCTTTTGGTTTGTCTCTGTTGTTTGTCACTATTGTGGAGTGGGGGCCGATTAGGCTGTCTGTTATTTTTCCTTCTATGTCGATTTGGCAGTTATCCATTATTATTGAATTCTCAATTTCTCCGCTCTTTATTATTACATTGTTTCCTATGCTTGTGTATGGCCCTATGTATGCGTTTGAATCTATTATTGTATTGTTTCCTATAGCAACTGGCCCTCGAACTATGGCGCCCTTTTTGATTATTGATCCTTCGCCTAGGAAGATTCTGCCTTGAATTGACGATAAATCTTCAACTTTGCCTTTTATTTCATGTTTTAGTTCGTCTAGGATAAGTCTGTTGGATTCAAGTATGTCTTCTGGAGTCCCTGTGTCTTTCCACCATCCTTCCACAAATTTATAGTGGAGTTTCTTCCCGTGATCTATTAGGCCTTGGAGGGCTTCTGTTATTTCTAGTTCTCCCCGCCATGAAGGCTTTAATCCCCTAATTATCTTGAAAATGTAGGGCGTTAGAAAGTATACTCCGACTAGGGCGTAGTTGCTGGGTGGTTCCTTTGGTTTTTCTACAAGTCTTATGAGTTTCCCGTTTTCGTCGAATTGTGCTACTCCAAAGCGTTGAGGATTGTCGACTTTGCAGAGCAGAACCATTCCGTCGTAATCTGATTTTTCAAATTCTTCCACGAAGGGTTTTATTCCGCCTTTTATTAGGTCGTCGCCTAAATGTACAACGAACTTATCGTTGCCAACAAAGTCTTCGCATAAGCCGACTGCGTGCGCTATCCCCAACGGTTTGCCCTGATAAATGTATGTTATTTTTACGCCGAACTTGCTTCCGTCTCCGTAGTATTCTTTTACTTTTTCTGGGAAGATGTCTCCTAGAACTATTGCTATGTCTTTTATACCTGCGTCGCGAAGGCTTTCCAGCACATATTGTGACACTGGTTTGTTTGCCACGGGTATTAGCTGTTTCGGACCAGTATGGGTTAATGGTCTAAGTCGGGTTCCATGTCCTCCGTGGAGTATTATTCCCTTCAACCTTGGCACCAACGTCTTGAAAATTGAGTTATAGTTGTTAATTTGTTTTATTATTTGCTCTCTTTCTGATTCTTCATCAGTTTGAGTCCTTCCTCAACTGTTAGAAATCTTATTCCAAAATCTTTCTCCGCCTTACTGACATCTAAGCAGCATTTTTTGGGTCTTTTAGCGACTTGCTTGAATATTTCGCTTGTCACTGGCTTAATTAGGCTTTTATCTAAACCGAAAACCTCAGCTATCTTAAGTGTGAACTCATAACGGTTCACGCAATCTTTTCCCGCCGTATGATATATTCCCTGCTTTTCTGAAGACGCCATAACAAGCAATGCTTCTGCAAGATTATCGGCTAAGGTAGGCGAACTGTACTGGTCCGTTACAGCCTTTATTTCTTCTCCCTTTTCCAGCTTCTGTAGGGCCCACACTACAAAGTTAACTGATTTTCCAGAGCTGGATTTTAGTCCCGAAACTTCGTTTGGATTCCAGCCGTAGATTACGCTTGGCCTTGCGATTATGTAGTTTACATCTAGGCTTTGAATTGTTTTTTCGGCTTCAAGCTTTGTCTTTGCATAGTAGCTTAGCGGATTCGGTGTATCCTCTTCAGTGTAATATCCTTTTGTTCCGTCGAAGACGTAATCTGTTGATATGAAGATTATTTTGGCACCTATCTTTTTGCATGCTTCTGCGACATTTCTTGTTCCTTCCACATTTACTTTCCATGCCTCTTCTGGATGTGTTTCACAGTAATCCACATTATGAAGCGCAGCCGTGTCAACTACAACATCTGGCTTTATTTTCTCCAAAAGTTCAAAAACAGCTTTCCTATCACATTTGTCGAGCTTCAGCGCGGTGCAGCCCTCAACTTGTATGGATCGATAATTATAAGTTAGAAATGTTTCATGTTCATTAGATGCCATTTTTGCCACTTTATATCCGAGAAGCCCGCTTCCGCCGATAACAAGCAGTTTCATACCTTGTAGTTGATTGGTAACTTTTAAATAATTTGCGAGTTGGATAATGCAAACGAGATGAAGGAAATGCTGGAAGGCGTAAGAATCTATGAATTAAAGAAAATACCGGATGAAAGAGGGTTTTTCGCCGAACTACTTAGAAGGGACTGGAAAGAAATCCTCGGCGACGAATGGATTGTCCAAGCCAACCTTTCATATAGTTATCCAGGCGTTATAAGGGCTTGGCATAGACATCTTAGAGGGCAAACAGACTACTTCATAGTTTTGCAGGGTGCCATGCGAATCTGCGCTTATGACGAGAAAACTGGACAGCTTGACGAGATAATTGCCAGCGAGCATAAACTTCAAATTGTAAGAATACCTGGCCACTACTGGCATGGAACAAAAACAATAAGCGACAAGCCGTCACTAACCCTATACTTCGTAACAAGACTATATGATTATTCCAATCCAGATGAAGAGCGAAGACCATGGAATGACCCAAGAATAATCGATCCGAAAACAGGTAAGCCCTACGACTGGAATAAGCCCCCGCACAAATAGGTGATTGCATGAAAGTTCTAATTACTGGCGGAGCGGGCTACATAGGCTCCATCTTAACGCGGATGCTACTAGAAAGAGGCTATAAAGTCAAGTGTTTAGACAGATTCTTTTTCGGAATGGAATCCCTAAAAGATGTTATGTCTGATCCAAATCTCGAAGTTATTAAGGATGATGTACGCTGGTTTGACCCAAACATTTTAAGAGATGTTGACGCGGTTCTTGACTTGGCTGCGTTGTCAAATGATCCTTCAGGCGAGCTTGATCCAGCTAAAACCTATGATATTAATTATCTTGGCAGGGTTAGAACTGCCAGATTAAGTAAGGAGTATGGGGTTGAGAGGTATATTTTGGCTTCGAGTTGTAGCGTTTATGGCTTTAGGGAAGGCGTTATCCTAGATGAAAATTCTCCGGTTAATCCTCTAACTACGTATGCAAAATGTAATGTTCTGGCTGAAAGAGACGTCTTGCCTCTTGCAGATGAAAAATTTACGGTTACCGCCTTAAGGCAAGCGACTGTTTATGGTTTATCGCCTAGAATGCGGTTTGACCTAGCCATAAACGGAATGGTTCTGGGAGCTTATAAAAATAAGAAGATTCCAGTTATGCGAGACGGCACTCAATGGAGACCATTCATCCACGTGAAGGATACATCTAAAGCCTTCATAACTGTGCTTGAAAGCCCCAAAGAAAAGGTAAACGGCCAAATATTCAACGTAGGCTCCAACGAACAGAACATACAAATTTATCCATTAGCCAAAATAATAAGCGAAGCCATAGGAGAACCCATCGAAATCGAATGGTATGGAAGCCCAGATAAAAGATCTTACCAAGTGAACTTTGACAAAATTAGGAATGTTCTCGGCTTTAAGCCTGATTATACACCTAAAGATGGAGCTAGAGAAGTCTATGAAGCCCTTCAAAACGGCATAGTTACCGATTCGCTTAAAACAAGGACTGTTGAATGGTACAAACATCTACTTCAGACGTACAACTTCCTCAAAGAAGTGCTGATAAAAGACACATTGCTATAACCATCTTCCTTCTTTCAAATTTAAGCCGTATAGCCATATTAAAACGGTTACGCCTTAACAGTTAATTTTATATTGAGGATTACATTTTTCCGATTTGATTTCTTATCGCAGAGGTGAAGCTTCATGGCTTCCATCCGGGAAGTCCCGGCAGGAGGAATAAGCCGTTTTGAACGGATAGGCGCGCACACACACATTAAAGGCTTAGGATTAGACGAAAATGGAAAAGCCGTTAAAATCAAAGATGGAATGGTTGGTCAGGAAAAGGCTAGAGAAGCGGCGGGCTTGGTTGTTCAAATGATTAAGGAGGGAAAACTGAGTGGAAAATGTATAATATTGGCTGGGCCGCCGGGAACCGGTAAGACGGCAATAGCGGTTGCAATTTCTAAGGAGCTAGGGCCAAACGTTCCATTTATTCAGATGAGCGGAAGCGAAATTTACAGTACAGAGAAAAAGAAGACGGAAGTTCTAATTGAGGCTATCCGAAAGTGTATAGGTGTAGAAATACACGAGATGAGAAAAGTCTACGAAGGCGAAGTCATAAACATCGACATAATTACCGCTCCTCACCCATATAATCCATACCAAAAAATTCCGGAAAGCGTACGAATAACCCTCAAAACAACAGACGAAGAAAAAACAATTGAAGCTGGAGCAAGTATAGCCCAACAAATAATTGCGCAGGGAATATCAGAAGGACATGTAATACAGATAGACGCCGAAACTGGCAGAGTTGCAAGTTTAGGGCTAAGCCTAGAAAGCAAGAAAGGAAAAACCTACGATGTAGACACTAGTCGGAAGGTTCCGCGGCCTTCAGGCAAAGTTTTGAAGGAGAAAGAATTCGTATACATGATGACTTTGGCGGACCTAGACGAATTAAACGCCAAAAGCCGTTCAGGAGGATTCTTCTCGCTGCTTTTCGGCGGGTCAGAAACAAAGGAGATTGATACCGAAGTTAGGATGATGGTTGATCAGCAAGTTAAAGAATGGGTTGACCAAGGGAAAGCGTTCATCCATCCAGGCGTCCTCTTCATTGATGATTCGCATCTGCTTGACCTTGAAGCCTTCAGTTTTCTCGGAAGGGCCATGGAAAGCGAGCTTGTTCCAATAATAATACTCGCAACAAATCGTGGAATAGCCACCATTCGAGGAACAGACATTAAAAGCCCACTTGGCTTTCCAATAGATTTGATAGACAGAGCGGTAATAATCTCAACGCAGCCATATGATAGGGAGAGCATTAGGGAAATACTGAAAATAAGGGCAATAGAAGAGAAAATAGAGATGGAAGATGACGCTCTAGAAAAGCTGACGGAAATTGGAGAGAGAAGTTCACTTCGCTACGCCGTTCAGCTCTTAAGCTTAGCGTCTCAGAATGCACGGAGACAAAAAAGAGAGAAGGTTACAGCCGAGGACGTTGAAAGGGTCAGCGCTCTATTCATGGACATAACTGAAGCAGCAGAATACCTAAAGAAGTATGAGGAAAGAATGCTAACCCACTAGCTTCACCCAACATGACAAAGACTCACGAGAAAAGGCTTGACAGAAAAAGAAAGTTGACAGAAATTTTCTACAGAAGATTCTATAGCTTAATTAAGGATAATCCCAAAGTTAGGCGAATTCTCACAGAAAAGGAGATAGAAAACGGTACTTACACACTTGTTAATAGAATAGTTGAGGAAATAATGGCTAAAGAACAGAAAATTGGAAGAGAATTAACAGTTGAGGAAATTAAGGAAATAATTATGAAGATACTGAATGAGCTATCTTCAACAAGCTACATTGGATAGTTAATCCTAATTTCAAATTAACAACCCTTAATTCTTCTTTTCCCTTGTTTCTTTAAAGGGAATTGAAATGCGTAGGAAGAAAAAGATTCCGCACTTGTCAAACTTTCAAGTAGAGGAAGACGTAAGCTTCATAATAGAGACTGAGCCAGAGCCTTTAGAAATAGGAAGCGCATGCTCCTTCTCTCTGGACTATGACAATAAGGGTGTCCCATTAATCCACGTTAAAACTTATGGAAATGTAGACCTGACAAAGCTTAGACAAATGATACTGGAGAGATATCCTGAGGCAAAATTGAAGGTTCTAGAAGCACCAACCATCGAGGTGCAGAAGCCAGCAAAACCTAGAAGAAAAAAGAGGAAAAATAAGTCAAAAAAGAAAAACAAGTGAATATAACTCAGTAAATTATAAAAGAACCCAGAAATTTTTTCACCCAAAATTTAATTTACACATCCGAGATTAAAATAGAAGCCATAATAATTATTTATAAATTTTCTCTTCAATAAACCAAATTAACCGCCAACCCCTCAGCATATCTAAAGTGTCTAACATTGAAAAAAATAATACTTGTCACAGGAACCCCATGCGTTGGAAAAACGTCCGTTTCAAGAAAACTAGCAGCAAAACTTAACGCACTTCACATAGACTTAGCAGAACTTGTTAAAAGAGAGAAGCTTTACAGCGAAATAGATACAGAAAGAAACTCCCTAATTGCAGATTTAGACAAGGTTTCTCAGAAAATCAAGAAAATAATCCAGAAGGCAGAAAGCGACGTAATAATTGACGGCCACTACGCCGTCCATGTAGTGGCTCCAGAAGTTGTTAACTTCGTCTTTGTTCTCAGAAAAGACCCGCGGAAACTTAAGACACTAATGGAGGAGCGAGGCTATTCCAGCAGGAAATTATGGGAGAATTTGGAGGCGGAAATATTAGATGTCTGCTTATCAGAGGCCATTGAAGTTTGTGGTAAAAATAAAGTTTGTGAAATTGACGCGACAGACAAGTCGATTGATGAAATTGTTGATGAAATTTTAGGAATTATCGACGGAAAAAGGAGATGCTATGTTGGAATTGTTGATTGGTTGGGGAAACTTGAAAAGGAAGGCGTTTTGGATTATTTCCTTAAGAATTTACCTTAAGTACCGCAGTATTTCCCTCTTGGTTAGGAGAGTTATTCCTCTTCTGTTTGCGTAAGCTTTTGCGTGGCCGCTAAACTTATCTGAAACTATTATTGGACGTGCAAGTCCAACATCGGCGGAGGCTTTGTCTATGCTTATGACTATGTTTACGCCAACAGTTCTATTCCAGTCTTTCACCCAGACGATTCTCCGCTCATTTCCACGCTGAATCAACAGGTCAAACTTTCTGGTTAAGCCTGAAAATCCCTCCAAGGAGACATTTCCCTCCACCTTATATCCCTTCTTTCTAAAATACTTCTTAGCGAGTTCCATCAGTGAATGCACAGCAAAGCCTCCTGCTGTACTTAAGCCTTTATCAGTAGTTTATGAAAAAGCTTTTCTCCAAATTTGAATGCTAAAACTAAATGATGTACCTAATAATTACATGCCCAAAATGTGGAAGACTCTTACTTGCTGATTCAAGCCAGAAGACGAGAACATGTCCTTACTGCCAAAAGAAAATAATATTAGCAAAAGCAGTAAAGCTTGCGAAGGCAAGAACAGCACGCGAAGCCTCGAGCATAATCCAGAAATTGAAAGTGAAATAGCAAAAGGTTGTTTAGCCTGAATAAGGTTTCTTAATACAAAAATTTTAAACTTGAATCGTAAGAAATTGCTTGCGGAGAGAAAACTTAATGAGGAAAACTGAAATTTCAGGCTTGATAATACTCTTTATCGGTGTGGCGCTGCTAATATTCACCTTTCTAAACGCCTATTGGTTTTTAACTCAAGACATAGGTTTGATAGCTACGGCCGATCTTGTTAAGGCTTTTGGAGAAGCTCTGGCTCCATTGATAGCGACATGCATAAGAATAATGTATTTGGGAATCATGGG
>CAYXFE010000028.1:0-9104 GCA_964464195.1 uncultured Candidatus Bathyarchaeia archaeon | reverse complement strand
TAACAAGCTTCCATTTACCCCAAAAATTAAGCTTGTAGAAATGGAAAAGCCCGCAATTCTTACATCTTAAGATTTTACGTTTCTTTTCGAAGTCCATTTCGTAAAGCTCCAGCTCTCCTCCACAATCGATGCATTTTCCGGTATGAGACTTCTTTTCGCTCATAGTCCTCTCACCCATTCAGCAGCTCGAAGTATTTGTATAAACATAAGCTATGGCTATTGATAAGATTTTAAGGGTTTTCTCAAACTATAATCTTAATTAGCAAAATTTTAAGGCTGAAATCTTATGCACAAGCGTTAATGGTGTAAGATTAATTCCAGATTTTTCTTTTCGCTGAATTTTTGCGGTTCTTAAGATTTAGTAGGGTAATAATTGTCAACATGATTACTAAGAGTGTGGAATTGCCGATTTCGGGAACTATTGTTCCGTTAAATGTGAAGCTTAGATTGTTAACAGGGGAACTGTCGCTTCCAAAGTAAAAGGTTCCATCAAGACTGTTTGGCTTTTCGTTCCATATCCATCCCCTTTTTGTAGGGTTGGTCGACTGTAAGGAGGGCTGATAGGCTTCAAGGGAAAGTGGATTTGAGGAATCAACTGACACGTGCACTATTGAAAAATAGTAGTTGGCTGGCTTAACCTTCGCGTATGGCGAGGGAGCCAACGAATTAACTCCAATTAGTTGAAGAATATTAAAGGTATGAGAACCAGTTCCCGTTGAAGTGTCAAATATAGCACCTGCAGATAATTCAACAGTTTCCCAAGGCCCTGAAGGCATACTTCTTCCAACAGCCAAACTGATAGTTACGTTATTATACTCCGCTATTTTCGGAATAACCTCCGAGAATCCTTCAACTCCAGGGGCTAAGCATTTCGAAACAAGGAGGCCTACATAGCTTTTCATATCTAGCGGCGCTCCAGCTATATAGTGAACCTGAACCATGCTCCCGGTAGTGTTGGTTAGGAAGTGGCTAAATGTCAGATCAAAAGCAGCGTTGGCTTGAGGAATCATCGCATCTGCTCGGCTTTTAGCTTCCGAGCTGCTTATTCCCGTATAAATGAATACCAATCCAGCGCCCTTTTCGGATGCTGAGAGAACGACGGAAATGGCGTTTGCAAGATTGGAATCGGTTAAATCGAAATCTTCAGGGAAACATAAAATCGAAAAGTTTCCTGAAAGCAAGGCGCATGAGATGTAAACTTTTGCAGTTTCACAGTCAATTTGAACGCTGATTGTTTCACTTAGCCAATTATATGTTAACTGGCCGCACGCTTTGTTCATTCCAAAGCTAAAAATCGAAACTGCCAGAATAACCATTATTGCTGGAATAAACCAGTTCCTTTTTTTCATAGGTTCACCGAAAAAGCTTGGGAACCTCTTAAAATAAAAGAATTATTTAAAAATTCGAATATTTTTCACTGGCCAGTAATGGTTGACTTTTAAAATAAATTTGGGGTATGTCTAGCCCATATTCTGCATGTTCCCTCGAATGAGACCATGCATGGTCCTAATGGCTTTTCCGGTCTGCATGCTTTCATGAAGAGCGGGCATTCGTTGGGCTTTATCTTACCTATCATCACTAAGTGGCATTGACAGCCTGGAAGTATGTCGCGTGCCTTTTCTATATGCAATTCGTAACGTTTTCTCGCGTCGTATTGGCTGTATTCATTTTTTAGGGCTAGAGCCGATGCTGGAAGCCTTCCTAGGCCCCGCCAATGCCCATCAACCACATCGAATGCTTCATTCATTAGCCTTTGCGCCTTAACGTTTCCTTCTGGCAGAACAGCTCTCACATACTCATTTTCCAGTCTGGCTCTTCCTTCTTTAAGCTGTTTTAGAATCATGTAGATTGCTATTAGAATGTCTAATGGTTCGAAACCAGCTATTACTGTTGGCATTCGATAGGCCTTTGGGAAAATCTCGTAGGGTTTCAGTCCAATTATGGTTGAGACGTGGCCTGGAGCTATGAATCCGTCAATTTTTAGGTCTCCAATTCCCAATAAAAGCTCCATTGCCGGCGGAATTAGGCGGTGAGAAACAAGAATTGAAAAGTTTTTCGGAGGCTTGCTTAAAACTACGTTTGCCGTTGAGGGCGCCGTGGTTTCAAATCCTATGGCAAAGAAGACAAACTCTTTTGATTTCTCCTTAACAGCCATCTTGACGGCGTCATCTATTCCGTAGACAACTCTTACATCGGCGCCCTCAGCCTTTGCATCCATAAGAGACTTCTCCGAGCCTGGAACACGAAGGGCATCGCCGAAAACTGTTACCACTTTTCCTTCAAGTGCAAGTTTTATAGCTTGGTCGATGTCGGCTGCCGGCGTAACGCATACTGGGCATCCCGGGCCAGCAATAACTTCAATGTTTTCTGGCAGAAGCGACCTTAAACCATAATGGGTTATTGTCCATTCATGAGTCCCGCACACGTGGCAAATTTTTACCTCATATCTTGGCGTAATAGCCCTTATTTTTTCTACAACTCTTCTTGCGAATTCGGCGTCTCTAAAACTTGAAAGTTCAATGTCCAATTTATCTTGGCACCAGCAGTTGGCTGTTCTTTTCAGTTATTTCCATAATTTTCCGGCCGAGTTCCGTTTCTAAAAGTTTGTCTACACTGCCTATTGCGTCTTCAAGCTGCCTATCAAATGGTATTTCTCCAAGATAGGCTATTCCAGCTTCCTCAACGCTTTTCCTTATGAAATCTGAATTCTTCATTTTCATATTCTCTATTACACCTATCACTGGAACCCTCAAATCCTTGAGTAGATTCAGCAGTTTTCTTACAGTTTCATATGCCAGCCGCGAGGGAGTCGTCACAATTAGAAACTTTATTCTCTTGATTAATCTTAGAATGTCCAATGTTGCATCGCTTATTCCCGGAGGCATATCTATTACTAGGCAGTCCAGCCCGTTCCACCTTGTTATTGCAAGCAATTCTATTAGGGCGTTTGATATGTCTTCTCCGCGTAGAGGCGCCGCATGCTCGCCGGAATAATATATGATTGACATGTATTTTAGGCCGTGAATCGATGGCGGAATTATTCCCTTCTCCTCTTTTGGCGTAATGTCTTCTTTTACGCCTAGAATTAGGTGGGTTGAGGGGCTTGTGAAGTCCAGATCGAATAGGCCGGCTCTGTAGCCTTTCCTTGCAAGCGTTAGGGCTAGAGTTGAGGCGATTAGGCTTTTCCCAACTCCGCCTTTCCCGCTTGAAACAGCAATTATATTGGCTACTTCCTTCAGCCTTTCATCTATTATGGCTTTTCTTGGGTCTATCATGTTATTTTGCTCCTTTTATGCTTTCAAGCCAAACTCCGCGGCCTTTAACTATTTCGAAGTCTGGACTGCCACATTTTGGACATTTAATGTATGTATGGGCTATTTCCGGAATGAAGTGTATGGCTTCCTGCACTTCTTCTTCCAGCTCTTCCTTTCGGAATTGCCATTGATAACCGCAGACTCTGCATTTAAGCTCGGCTTGAACAGTTTCGATTGTGAACTTTGCATGCTTGAACTTTTCAGTCTTAAGCTGGGATAGAGCATATTCGAAAATGTCAAGTTCGACTTGCTGTAGTTCGCCAACCTTTATTTTGACTTCTGTTATCTCTTTTAATCCTTCTTTTTCAGCAAGCTGTGAAGCTGTTGATATGACTGCTTCTGCAAGCGCCCACTCATGCATCTTTAAGCCTCTAAACCATGCTTTTCAATTTCCTCTTGAAATTCTAGGATTTCCCTCCAAAGCCTTAAAGTTTCCATCGCCTCTTCACGACTTAAAACCTGAATTGCATAACCAGCATGAACAAGCACGTAATCGCCAACTTTAGCCTCTACAAGCGAAACGTTCACTTCGCGGAGTACCCCCTCGCCAAAATCAACCTTCGCCTTTGTTCCGCTTACTTCCACAACCTTAGCAGGGATAGCCAAACACATAGATATCAGCTATAAAAACTCTAACAAACATAAAACTATTCTGTTAGCATTCCTTAAATGCTGCCACTATTGTTTGTCCGAAGCTTATTCCTCCGTCTCCCGGCGGGACTGCCCTATGAAAGACGAAGTTTAAGCCGTTATCTTCCACTATCCTTTGAATGGTCAAGGTTATTTGCTCGTTGCATGCTACTCCGCCTGAAAATCCAATATGCTTTACGCCCAGTTCTAATGCTTTTTCTATGGCCAGTTCCGCCAAGCTTCTAGCCAGATACTGCTGGGCTGAATAGGCTAGGTCCCCAACATTAAGCTTCCCAACATTTTCAAAGATTGTGTAAACCATATCAGAAGTTTCTATGACTTCACCTTTAATTTTCGGCTTCAATTTTAAAACGTCCTTTCCTCCAATTGCTGCTGCCTCAAGCTTCATGGCTGGCTCACCCTCATAGGTTCTTTCATAGCAAATTCCAAGAATTGCAGAAACAGCATCCAAGACTCTTCCGCAACTCGAAGTCTTAATTCTAACGCCTTTCTCAAGCTGTTTTAGGATTAGTTCCGCCTCTGCTTTTCCATGCGGCAAACAACTGCTTTTCGAAAGCAGCCATTCTGAAATGTCCGCTTTTCTATGCAGTATTCCAGCAGCCATTCTTAATGGATAGCGTGTCGCCAAGTCTCCGCCTGGCATAGGCTGCTCTTCCAGATGGCCTACCCGCCTGTAGCCTTCACGGTTGCAGTAGAGGATTTCGCCTCCCCATGCTTGGCCGTTTGGTCCATAGCCATAGCCGTCGCATGCTATGCCAACAATCTCGTCTAGGTTATGTTCAGCCATTAGGGCTGCTATATGCGCGTGGTGATGCTGAACCTGTATAACTGGGCAGTTCCATTCTTTAGCCAGCCTATACGCAAGCCTAGTTGTGTTAAATCTTGGATGCAAATCGCATGCTATAGCCTCTATATGACTGTTTGTAAGCCGGATCAAGTGCCTTGACGCCTCTTCGAGAAAGCCTAAAGTTTCAATGTTTTCTACATCGCCAATATGCTGGGAAAGAAACGCTTTGTCACCGTTTAATATGCATGAAACAACATTTAATTCTCCGCCTAAACCCAAAATACATTTTTTACTGGAAAATTTTAGGCGGATTGGCGCCGGCGCATAGCCCCTCGACCTCCTAATTAGGCAGACGTGCCTGCCGCCGTGAACTCTCAAAACTGAATCGTCGCATCTATGAGCAATACGGCGATTATGAAACAGAAAATAATCGACGACTCCGCCTAACCTTTTCAGTGCTTCGTTGTTGTCTTTAACTATGGGCTGGTTCGGCGGATTTGCACTAGTCATCACGAATGCTGGTTCATCAACTTCATCAAAGAGCATGTAATGCATAGCTGAATATGGAAGCATAACACCCACATTGTGAAGGCCAGGCGCAATCAAATCCGACAGATAATAATCCTCGCTTTTTCGAAGCAAAACAATCGGTCTAATATAGGAAGTTAGCAGTTCAGCCTCCTTTTGGTTTACGATTGCAAATGTCCTAGTGGCGTCTAGGCTTCTGGCCATTATTGCGAAGGGCTTTTGGCGTCTATGCTTAACCCTGCGTAGACGCCTAATCGGTTCAGAAAGCGTTGTAGCCGTTGCAACATGGAACCCTCCATAACCCTTAATTGCTACAATATAGCCTTCAGCCAGCAACCGGCCGGCTTCCCGAATTGGATCCTTAACATCAATTTCTTCGCCCCTATTGTCCGTCAAGTAGGCTCTTGGACCACAAATTGGGCAAGCTACCGTTTGCGCATGGAACCGTCTATTGGCCGGATTTTCATATTCGCTTTTACAGAAACTGCACATTGGAAAGTCTCGCATGGTTGTATTCGGCCTATCGTATGGTAGCTGCTCAATAACCGTAAATCTTGGGCCGCAGTCCGTGCAAGTTATGAAGAAATACTCGTAGCGCTTGTCTCTAGGGTCACGAAGCTCCTTAAGGCATTCATCACAGATTGCAACATCGGGAGGAATAACAGAGCCCGAAAGCTCGCGGCTTTCAGAACTTCTCAAAATTCTGAATTCTTTGAATTCTCCCTTTTCTTCTGAAAAGTTTACGATTAAGTCATGAATTTTAGCGAGGGGCGGCTTTTTAACCTTTAAATCTTCTATGAATTTTTCAATTTTCTCTTTTTCTCCTTCTACAACTATTTCTACACCTGCGTCGCCGCGGTTTCTGACATAGCCTAATAAATCATGCTTAACAGCAGTCCTATAGACGAAGGGCCTAAAGCCTACTCCTTGAACTATGCCAGTAACCTTTATTTCAGCTCTCAATTGTGCTTCTCCATTCCAAACTTATCTCAGAGAGTCTAAAATGAAAGCAATATAAGTTTCGTTAAAACTTCAGATTGGTGGCTAGCTTGAAGATAATGATGGTCAATTGATGGTCACTTTTTACCAGAATAATTAACAGAGTTACCCAAATGAATAGAAATAAGGAAACATATGCTAAAAGAAGGAAAACTTAAGATGAATTTTGAATTCTCAAATATCAGGCAGAAGAAAAGAAAGGTTAAGTACTCTACCTCTGAAATGAGGCATTCGCATATCCTTCAAATATTATGCCTATTATTCTTCTATATTATTTGGGCAATTGACTCCTTTTTCTTAAAAGCGTCAGCCTTTCTTGAAAATTATGTTCCATTGCCTATTCGTTTGGCTATTTCTCTCAGCATAATTGCTGCAGGTTCATTTCTAATAGCAAGGGCGCATCAACAGCTGTTCAAAGATAAACCTGCAGACTTAATTACGACTGGAATCTTTGCCCATGTTAGGCATCCAATGTATTTAGGAATAATTCTAACCTATCTCGGATGGATAATCGCAACCTTCTCTCTTCTAACATTTATTCCGTGGATTCTGGCTGTGATTTTATACGTGAAAATGGCTAATCATGAAGAGAAGCAGCTTGAAGAAAGGTTCGGTGAAAAATACGAGGAGTATAAGAGAAAGGTTCCTAAATGGATACCTAAGCTTAAAGCTGAATAACAGCTGAATTATTGTCTGCAGCGAAACCATTATTAATTTTTGCTGTTATGTTCTATGATTCTCCAGTTAATCGAGTTGGTTAAGGATGAGTCAAGCTTGCGCTATAGAAGTTGAAGAGAAAAATTGTAGTCTCTGTTCAGTTTGTTCTTCTCTGTGTCCTTTCGACGCAATCAAAGTTGATGAGGAACAAGGCAAGCTTGTTTTGGATGTTGAGAAATGTCAAGTCTGCGGGTTATGCTTCAGCGCCTGTCCAGCCTCAGCAATCGAACTCCTATACTATGAGCCGGAATCGCTGCTGGACTACGTAAAGGAGCAGATGGAGAAGACGGGATTCAAAACTTTAGCCGTTGTATGCCGAGGTGGAAGCCCGCCGCCAAGCAACAAAACAAAGGAGTTTTTGGCTCAGCAGGGCTATAAAGATTATATTCTGCTTAGAATTCCATGCGCCGGCAGGGTTCCACCCGAATTCTATCTAAAAGCCTTAAAGAATGGCATTGAAAGAATAGTTGTTGTTCAATGCGATGAGGATTACTGCAGATTCAAGCGTGGAAGCGAAACAAGCCAGAAACGCCTAATGCTCCTAAACATGCTTCTGAAAGAGCTTGGATATGGCGAGAATACTATTACATATTATATTAATTCTATGAAGGCAGTTTACATAACTGAAAACTGTGTTGGATGCGGAAAATGCGCCTTTGTCTGTCCATACGATGCCATTACGCTTCAACCAGGCGGAACGCCGGTTGTGGACCAAGCTTTATGTGTTGGATGTGGCGCCTGCGCATCGGCATGTCCGCATCAAGCCATTCAACTTGAAGGCTACGAGTATGATTATATCTCCAATCTTATCCGGGAGTATAGTGTAGCTGTAAAGGAGGCTAAGGCGAAAAATGGGCGTCCAGCAGTTCTTGTTTTTAGCTGTCAATGGTCCGAGTTTTCAGCCCTAGACAAAGTTAAAAATGGCCTACTGGACGAGAATACGGCTGTAATTGAGGTTCCATGCTTTAAGGGATTAGACCCAGCCCTTGTAGTTGAAGCCCTATATTCAGGCTTTGACGGAGTCCTTGCCATAGTCTGCCCGGAAGAGAAATGCAAGCTTGAGAAAGGAACTTTCATTGCTGAAGAAAATGCTGTTGCTTTGGAGAAAATTCTTGAAAAGTTAGGTTTAAGAGAGAGATTTCAAATTTATCGGGCAACACCAGTCTACCTAAACCAGTTTGATTCATTCCTTAAAGAATTCTCAAATAAGCTTTCAAGTTTGCATGCAAGGTGAAAACCATGTTTGAAATAATAGAAAAGAGAGAGTTAGCTCCAAAAATTAAACTTTTCAAGATTTCAGCTCCTGAAATCGCGAAGAAGGCTCAACCAGGCCAATTCATAATATTGCGCGTGCGAAAGGAAGGCGAACGAATTCCTCTGACAATAGCCGATTACGATAGAGAAAAGGGAACTATCACCTTCGTTTTCCAAGAAGTTGGAAGAACAACCAAACAGCTTGGAAAGTTCAACGAGGGCGATGAAATACCGGATGTTCTTGGCCCCCTTGGAAGGCCAGCGGAAATCGAAAAATTTGGCAAAGTTGTCTGCATAGGCATTGGAGTTTTCGCGGCGCCTATGGCTTTGCAGGCTAGAGCCTTCAAGGAGAAGGGAAACTACGTTATAGGCGTGAACATTGCCAGAAGAAAAGACCTTATAATCTTTGAGGATGAGTTTAGGGCTGCATGCGACGAATTCTATATAAGCACTGATGATGGCTCGCGGGGCTATCAAGGCATAGAGTTTCTGAAGGAAATTCTTGAACGTGGAGTCGACCGAGTTGTCGTTTTCGGTTTAGTTCCTGCTCAGAAGCAGATTTGCGAGTTAACCAAGCCCTACGGCGTTAAAACAGTGGTTGATCTCATGCCAATTATGGTTGATGGAATGGGCATGTGTGGAACATGCAGAGTAACAGTCGGCGGAGAAACAAAATTTGCATGCGTTGACGGCCCAGAGTTTGATGGACATCAAGTCGACTTCGACGAGCTTGAACGTAGGAGACGAATGTATACGCCTGAAGAAAAAATTGCTTCCGTAATGTATGAAAGACTTGGAGGATGTAAAATTGAGTAAGCTGGACAGATTTAAGGCAGTTCCAATGCCTAAACAGC
>CAYXFE010000027.1:0-9206 GCA_964464195.1 uncultured Candidatus Bathyarchaeia archaeon | reverse complement strand
TAGTTTCCTATAGAAGTAAAGAAGTAGAATGCTTTTTCCTTCGACACTTTTCTCAATAGTTTACCCCTTTAACTCTCAATTACCCCTACAAACTCTAATATATATTGACTGTTAATTCACCATATAAAAGCTTTCTATATGACTGGAAGTGCAGAATCTAACTCTTTGATTTTCTTGGTTATTATCGAGGTTCTTATCCGGAGAACTCCAGGCAATGGAGCTATATAGTTTGCGATGAATGAGTGAAGTTTCTCCTGATCTTCAGTTATCACTTTTGCTATTATCAGTAGTTCCTCAGAGAGCGATATTAAAACTTCAAGAACATTCTTCTTCTTTGCCAACTTCTCTGCGATCTTCTCGCTTTCCTTAGGATCTGTATAGACCGTCACAATGGCTATGGTGGGTTTAAATCCCAATTTGTCGGCATTAATGACCACAGTATACTTTTTGATTACCCTATTTTCTTCAAGCTTTTTAATTCTCTCATAAACTGTTGAGTGAGCTACTCCAAGCTTTTTCCCTATTTCAGTATATGTTAACCTAGCGTTATCTCTCAAAACTTCAAGTATTTTCTTATCCAAATCGTCAAGGAATACTTTTCCATCTTTCATTTTCATGTCTTTGCCCGCCCATAAACACTGTGCTTGTAGGGAATTTATGGCTTTTGCCGGAAAAATGTCGGTTTTCTGATATAAATTCTACATTCTTACAAACAATAAGATTAATGATCGCTTCCGCTTCTGGAAAAATAGCTTGTTATCAAGGTTCTCTACAATTTTTCAATTGATAGATTATATTTTCTACATTTTTCCAAAAAATGAACCATCAATTTTAAATTCTACGAAATAGAACATTTTTCTAGAAGTAATTTAAGGTATAAACAATGTTAGCCACTCCAAAAGTTTGGAAACTAATCAATGATTTCAAATCAAAATGTTTCTCAAGAGGATGGAAAACATCAGAGGTCTATGATTGGGTACTAACAGAGGATAAAAAATATCATACTTTCATATGGACAAGAATCATTTATCCTTCCTCATTTGAAAGAATAGCCTTCAACAGAAAATGCATTGTTAAAGAGGGCCTCAACTACAGAGTTGTTAAAGCATCGTATTATGCATGGATATTTGAAGATTCTCCGTCTAAAAGCTTATTGGAAAAGGTTCTGGCAACCGAGGAAATTTTGAGAAGCAATGCGATTTATGATCTAAGCAGAATATGCAGAGGAGAAAAAATTTGTGTAAAGATAAACAAGACTGAAAGTGAAGTTTTTAAAGAATTTGAAAAGTTTCTTCAGGAGAATGGAATAAAGGTCATTTCATACACAGACTCGAATCCGTTCATTCATGAAGCTTCAGCCTCGAAAAAGACTTAACTGTTCGAAGCTTTGATAAGCAACTTTGCTAATTTCTTCATGGGAATCTGTAACCATGAGCGAAGAAGAGGAAAAAATAAAGAAGCTAATAAAATTTAGGGGAGAGCTTGAAAAGAGAATAGCTGAAGTTCAGCGGGAACTTGAAGGCCTCCAAAGTTTGATGGAAGTTATCGATGATTTTCTCTTAGAAAAGGGATTTAAACGTCCTGAAATACCCAAAATGGAGGAAGCTAAAAAAGAAATAGAGAAGGTTGAAGTTCCAGCCGGATATACAGAGCTTTCAATTAAGACTCCTACTGGAGAAAGACTTGCTACTTTACATATTGGCGATGGGGTTGTCCGCGTTGTGTTAGACAGAGATAAGAATTTTAGGGACAACATTCCTCCATTTAGACAATTCCTAATTGAACGTGTTCTCTTGAAAATGCAAGAGAAAGATAGAGAAGCTGCTAGAAGAGGCGAAATTACCCCTGATAAAATACTCTCTTACAGTATAATCAAGGAAGGTGACATAATAAGGGAGATAATTATTCGGAATGTGAGTGAGGAGAGAATACGTGACTTAAAGTCAAGTATAAGATGGACTCTTGAAAAAATGTATGAAAAGATGGTTTCTACCTAAACTTTCACTTGGAAATTGTTGCGTGAAGTAAATATCCTACAAGAGTCGCCACGATAACCGATATTACCCATAATACTGGCTCAATAACAGCGCCGAATTGTATCTGCTCGCCGAATACTTGTTGCTGGACAACTAGGAATATAAGTAGAGCTATGAATGGAATAACCCCTATTATGTAGGAGTCAGACTTTCTGATGTTTATTGCCTTTATATCCGAGAGGGTATAAATGGTTAATGTATACGCCACCATTATCTGAATCATGCAAAGTATTCCTTCATTAAAGAACAAATTCGTAACGGTGTTTAGTCCGTAAATATAGGAGAAGATTATGAATATTATCCAGAAGGCGCTAAAAGAAGAAATCGAGTATAATCCATAGCTTCCCTCCCTTAAAGCCGACGCTATCGAAATTGCGAAGAATGAGCAGAAACCCAAAAACATTAAGAGTATGGCTACTGAAGCCGTGGTAGTAGTAAGCGCAGACGACCAATCCACTGGAAGTATGTTAAGGATCCATGAAAGAATGCATGCAACAAGCCATGCGAGAGCTATGCCGCCAACTATTCCTTCTATGAAACTGAGTTTATCATCAAAATTAAACTTGAAACTATTAGATAGACTAGTCTTTTTCTTTGGGCTCATAACCGATCCATCCGCCTAAATGAAAAGCCGTTTTAGAAGTTAAAAGGATTCTGAAGAGAAAATAATTATTTCACTTAAATATTCGCCTAGGCTTAAGGAACTAAAGAATTCAGCTTCAACTGCCTAATTTTTTCCTCCGTTGGAACGCCATTCTCGTCCCATCCCCTAATGGCATAGTATTCCCTGAGCATATGCTCAAGCTGACTCCTTTCAAGTTTTTGTCCCGCCGCTATTCCTGAAGGAATAGGGTCTTCAAACGCCCTGTCTGGAAGGTTTTCATCCTCCTTTCTTAATCCTTCACGAATATTAAACAGTCTAACCAGATTCCATATTCTCTCGCCGACCGCCAAAAATTCTTCAACTGTGAATTCCATGCCGGTCGCCGCGTTCAGCATGCCAACATAACGCTCATTTCCGACGGCTGTCTTCAGGAACCAACATGCAACGAGAGTGTCGCAGGCTGCATTTCTATCTTGTTGTTCCTTCACTATATGTGCCCGTTTCTCGGTTGAATATCTCTCTATGATTGTCCCGTCGGGTGCTTTTCCAGAAATTTCATATGAGATTGGCCATGCCCTCGTGTGGCATCCGCCTCTATCGGCGGTTATGTAGGCCAGAGCCATTCCGGGTGAGGCTCGCATGTCATAGCCTGGAAGCTCCAATCCCTTAACTTGCATTGCAAACCTTTTACATTCAGCATCTAATTTTTCGGAGACTCTCTTAACTCCCTCGGCGAGCAAGTCTCCTAGTCCCTCTCTTTTTGCAATTTTCTCTATAAGCCTAATCGCGGCCTCTTCATTTCCAAAATTGAGCTTTAAACCTTCTGTTTCTTTTTCGGTGAGTATTCCTTTTTCATAGCATTCCATGGCGAAGGCAATAACGTTTCCAGTCGAAATTGTGTCCAATCCAAGCATGTCGCACAGCAGATTCGCATAAGCGACAGCTTCGTAATTTCCAATTCCACAATTAGCCCCAATTAACGCCAAGGTTTCATATTCAATTCCCTCAACAATGGCTCCAGCGTACTTTCCAGACCTGACCACTCCAAGCTTTCCGCAATTTATTGGGCAGCTATGGCAAGCTTTATGCTTTATCCAAAATCTCTTCTCAAGAATTTCAGCTGAAAGATTTTCAGCCCCCTCAAATGTGGCTTCCCTAAAGTTTCTTGTGGGAAGCAAGTCCTGATCAGCCGTAAACACTATTGTTCGGGCGGTTCCCCAACGCTTCCTAGCCCTCGCAGTCTCATTCTTCAGAACTGCTTTATGCGCCTCCTTAGCTTTCTCCAAAAACTCTTTAACATTGTAAATTGATATGGCTCCCGTTCCCTTAACAGCCAGCGCCTTCAATTTTTTAGAGCCCATAACGGCGCCTAACCCGCCTCTTCCAGCTTGGCGATAACGGTCAACATTGACATGCGCAAACCTCACCAGCTTTTCGCCGGCAGGTCCTATACAAGCTACACGAATATTTCTGTCGTTCCTCTCTTTTCGTATAGCCTCCTCGGTTCTGAAGGCGTCGAGTCCCCAGAGATGGTTGGCGTCACAGATTTCGATATGCTCGTCTTGTATCCAAATGTAGGCTGGCTTTTCGCTTTTCCCACAGATTATAATTGCGTCATATCCAGCCATCTTGATTTCTGCGCCTAAATGTCCGCCTACATAGGAGTCGCAGAAAAGCCCGGTTAGAGGCGATTTTGCTGCAATGCAAATTCTTGTTCCAGGACAAAGAGTTCCGGTAAGGGGGCCGGTCGCGAAAACTAGGATGTTACCCTCTGAAAGGGGATCAACGCCTCGCTTAAGTTCCTTCCATAAGGTGTAGGCGGCCAGTCCCTTTCCTCCAATAAGAAGGTTAACGTCAAAGTAATTCTCCGTATTAACAACATCAACCTTCTCGTTTGACAGATTTACTTTAAGAATTTTTCCAGAGTATCCGCCCTTAAGCAAGACTTTTCTCCTCCTTTGGCAAAATAAATGCTTCACGCATTTCCTCAGCTATCTCTTCAGCTTTTTTCGCGAAAATTCTTGTATCAAATGAAACCTTGACAAGAGAAAGAGCATTTGCTGGACAAATTTCGACGCATTGAGGATTTCCTCCGCAAAGTTCACATTTAAAAACAATGTTTCCCTTTGGATGTACAAATATTGCCTTTGCAGGACAAGCTTCAAGACAGAGTCCACATCCAACACATTTCTTCGCGTTTACAGTTACAGCATGTGTTTTCTCATCTCTCTCCAGAGCGTTTTGCGGACATGCTTCCATGCAAGAAGCTTTTTCACATTGGGCGCATACAATTGGAACATCTATTCCCGGAGGAAAAGAATAAACCTTAATCCTAGAAAGCGCAGTTGAAATCTTTCCCTCATTCGTTAGTGAACATATTATTTCGCACAAGCGACAGCCAGTGCAAAGCTTATAGTCAACTACAACAGCCACTGGCAAGAGGCTCACCCCGCGCGCTTAGAAATTATAGAGTGAACCAGAATCTTATATAAGGTTGAGTTTTGCAACTCTAAGGTATGACTCCTAAAACTGTTACGATAATAGGGCTGGAAAACTTTCCGTTAGTGAAAGCCGGCGACGACCTGGCGAAAATGATAGTTGAAGCCACCGTCAGAAACAATGTAGAAATCGAAGATAAAGACATAATTGTTGTTTCCCAAAAGATTGTTTCAAAAGCGGAAGGACGAGTAGTCAAATTTGAAGAAATCAATCCATCAGAAAAAGCCAAAGAACTAGCTGAGAAAGTTCAAAGAGACCCAAAACTGGTAGAACTTGTTCTTAAAGAAACCGACAGCATTGTGAAAGCATCTCCAGAAATCTTGATAGTCAAAGATAAGCGAGGTTTAATCTGCATAAATGCGGGAGTAGACAAATCAAATGTTCCAAGAAATGCCTACTCGCTTCTACCAGAAAATCCGGATGAATCAGCGAGAAAAATTAAGAAAGAAATTGAAAAGCTAACTGGCAAAAAGGTCGCCGTAGTCATAGTCGATACCTTCAGCCGACCCTTCCGGCGGGGACAGGTAGAATTCGCAATTGGAGTAGCCGGAATAAAACCATTCAAGGACTATAGAGGTCAAAGAGACCTCTACGGAAATCTATTAAAAGTTAAAAACGTTGCAATAGTTGATGAAATAGCATGCGCCGCCGAACTTGTTATGGGTCAAGCAAAGGAGGCTATACCAGTAGCCATAATAAAAAATTTAGATAGAGCCGAAACAAGCGAGGAGGCATCGATAAAGGAGCTGTCAATATCCCATCAAGAAGATCTTTTCAGAGAAACTCTTTAAGGAAAGGATTATTTCTCCTCTCCTCCTCAATCGTCGTAATTGGGCCATGCCCAGGATAAACAATGAAATTGCCGGGAAGAGTCAAAATTTTCTCCTTTAAAGAATGCATAATTTCCTCAAATGAAGAATCTGGGAAATCATATCTTCCAATAGAACCCGCAAAAAGCGTGTCACCTGAAAAAATGCATTTTTCTCCGATTAGAGATATGCTTCCTTTGCTGTGTCCCGGCGTATGGATAACCTTCAATTCTGAATCCCCAAATTCGATAATGTCTCCTTCATCGATGAAACTGTCGGCTGGAGGTGAATAAAGCTCAAAACCTAAACTTTCATACACGATCCTTCTAGCCTCTCCAAGCTTTGATGCGTCAAGTCTATGTATAAGAACTGGAGCTGAAGTTTTCTCCCTTAAGAAGCCGTTCCCAGATGTATGATCCGGATGTCCATGAGTATTCACTATATATTTTAGATTAAGCCTCATCTGCAGAATCTTCCGCAGAAAATCTTCCGCTTCACGCATGGTGCCAAAGCCCGGATCGATGACTACTGCTTCCCTACTTTCGGGACAATAAACCAAATAACAATTTGTGAATAAGGGTCCAACTGTGAATAACTCAACGTTAAACATAAAATCTTTGAAGGAATGGGGAATTATAAAATTGTCGCTGTGTTGATATTTTCGGATGATTATTTTGTTAACTGTAGATAATTAAACGTAAATATGTCTTGAAACGAAATTGGCGTAGTTTCGTTCTTGTCGGTGGCTGCTTGATCTTCACATTTACCTTTTTTCCCATTGTTAAAGTTTAGATGGGCCTTTACTATACTCCTCAAAGTGGTTGTAGGGGTTCTAGTTACAGTTAAGGAGGTTTTAAGGAGCCTAGCCGTCCAAATCATATTCATGGCTGCTCTAGCAAATCTTAATTCTATTTTCAAGGGTAAACTATTCTTCTCTTTTTTGGCGAGCTGATGATTGCGGAAATTTATTGCCCATAACACTTTTTCCTTCAAGTTCCGACACCGAACTATATCTTGTATATTAAGATATAATTCACTTTTTTCCAGCCCCAAAATATTACAAAACTCGTCATATTCCAATATTCGAATTCCGAGGCAAAATTCATAATCACCCCAATCAAAGAGCATGCAGAAGCATGACTCCCCACATACTAATATCATCAGCAGCCTACATCCTAACAGACCATCTCATATCAAGCGAGGGAACAACATGCCTACAAATAATGAAAAACCTAACCAAACGAGGTATAAAATTCACAGCAATAGGCGGCTACACAAGCATAAAAAAACCTCCAAAAAACATCAAAATCCTCAGCGCATGCTCAATTAGGGCTTTTCCATACGACAATCTAATAAAAAAGTATTCCGCCCACCTCCAATATATAACTAGAAGTTACCTAAAGGCTTTAAAAATATTGAAGACCCAAAAAATAGACATAATCCATCATATGTTTCCCGCAGTTTACGGCCAAACCTTCAGCCTCCTAGCAATAAGGGAGAAATTTTCTCAACCGTTCGTCTTCGGCCCAGTCTCAGCTCACTTTACACGCAGACCTTTAGACGAGAAGATAATAAGTAAGGCTACGTCAGTTCTGCATTTTAAAACAATTTCAAAATGCTCCCATTTGATAGCAATAACGGAGCAAGTTAAACGAATATACTCCAAACTTCTAGATGAAGATAAAATATCAGTTATCCCGCTTGGAGTTAACACCAACCTCTTCCAGCCAAATGAAGAAAAAACAAAAGAAGAATTCGAAGTGCTCTTCACCGGAAGTCTCTATCCCCTAAAAGGCATTGAATATCTCATCAAAAGCATGAAACATGTAATTTGTATGCAAAAGAAGGTTAAACTAAGAATAGTGGGAGAAGGCCCGGAAAAAGAAAGACTAAGACTTCTCGCGGGTAAACTGGGGCTTAAAGACAAAGTTATATTTGAGGGTTTTGTTCCTCATGACAAAATTGTGAAGTATTACCAAAATTGCGACGTATTCTGCTTCTTAACGCTTGGAGAACCCTTCGGCATCGCAATTCTTGAAGCCATGGCTTGCGGAAAACCAGTAATAGCCTCAAAAATAGGTGGCCCAGCAGAAATAGTAAAGGATGCTGAAACAGGCTTTCTGGTCAATCCAAAGGATACCGAAGCGGTAGCGGAAAGGATTATTCGGCTCATTAAAGATGGAAAATTAAGAAAGAAAATGGGCAGAAAGGCAAGAAAGATTGTTGTAGAGAAATACTCTTTGGAAAAGATATCTGAAGAATATTATAGGCTTTACCGCAGTCTAATTTAGAACTTAGACATTAATTTATGTCAGATTCAGATTTAGAACTATTCTTAAAGCCTATTTTGATGACACAGAACAATTTTCAATGCTTATTCCGCGCAGGGAACCACATTGAAGTGCTACATAGTGCTTCCATGCTATAATGAAGCAAAAAACCTTGAAAGCCTAGTAAAGGCAATAAATGAATCTCTCGGCAAACAAATTCCATATGAAATAGTCGCCGTAAACGATGGAAGTATAGACAATACAAAAGAAGTGCTAATGCGGCTTTCTTCAAAATATCCAATAAAGATGGTTGAGCATCCGCAGAACATGGGCCTAGCCGAAGCCTTAAAAACAGGATTCAAAAAAGTCATGGAAAATATCGAAGATGGTGATTATGTAGTTTTTATGGATTCCGACAACACTCATGATCCCAAATACATTCCATTGATGATGGATGCCGCCAGAAAATTCGACTTGGTAATTGGATCACGCTACATAAAAAACGGGATGCAAATCAATGTTCCTTATATACGCATTTTTATGAGTAGGGCCGTCAATTACTTGATAAAGCTTCTATTAAAAGTTGAAATAAAAGACTTTACGAGTGGTTATCGATGTTTTAGAGCCTCAGCAGTCAAAAGACTGTATGATGCTTTTGGCGATGATATAATAGAGTCGCAGGGCTTTGAATCTTCCTTCGAAATATTGCTCAAGGCATTAACATGCAATTTAAAAGTTGGCGAGGTTCCGATAGTTCTAGATTACAGTTTAAAGAATGGTGAAAGTAAGATGCGTCTTGTGCCTACGCTTTTAAACTACGTGCAATTTCTTTTGGATTTAAAGAATAAGCTGAAAAATCATATGAACCGGAGTTTGCGTAAGATTTGACTCTTTTATTTCATTAAATTTGGTTGATTCTAATTCTGATTCTGAACCTATAAAAAATTTTTAATAAATGTTAAAATGCTCTCATAAGTGAACCGGAAGA
>CAYXFE010000026.1:0-9348 GCA_964464195.1 uncultured Candidatus Bathyarchaeia archaeon | reverse complement strand
TTCAGACATGCCTAAGCGCCTTCAAATCTTTAAGAGACGCTTAACATTAATAACTTAAACGCGTAAATGAATTGCGGAGAAAAATTGTCAGGCAAGAAGGTTGTCGGTATTGCTGGTATGCCGGGGGCAGGCAAGACTTTAGCCGCCAAAATAGCAAAGCAGATGAATTTTGAAGTAGTCGTCATGGGCGATGTTGTCAGAGAAGAAGCCCGAAAAAGAGGTTTGACGCCTAGTCCGGAAAATCTCGGCAAATTAATGATTCAAATGAGAGAGGAAGAAGGCGAAGCCGTAATCGCTAAAAGATGCATTCCCAAAATTGAGAAGGCGAAAAGCGAATTAGTAGTGATTGATGGAATTAGAAGCCTACATGAAGTTGAGGAGTTTAGGCGTTTCTTCCCAAACTTTATAATTCTCGCAGTTCATACCTCTCCGAAAACACGCTTCGAAAGGCTATTTAAAAGGAAGAGAAGCGACGACCCAAAGAAGTGGGCTACCTTCCTAGAAAGAGACATGCGAGAGCTAAAGGTTGGGCTTGGCCATGTAATTGCGTTGGCCGACTACCTAATAGTGAATGAAGGTTCAAAAGCCGAATTTGAAGAGAAGGTGAAGGAATTTTTAGAGAAAGTGGTTAAGGATGAATGAGATAGAAATATTGATTGAAGCCGAAGTTAACCCAACCGAGGATATTGAAAAGGTTAAGCTGGCCATCGAAAACGTTTTCGGAACAGTCAAATATGAGGTTAAGGAGCTTCACAGAGGAAAAGTTCTCATTGCAAGGGCTAGGGGCACGGCTGGACTTACAAAGCTCTATAATTTGCTCCGTCGGGAACGCATAAGGGATGCTGCCAGAGCAGTCCTATTCGAAGGAGCAAACGAGCATTCAATCACGTTCTACCTAAACAAGCAAGTCGCTTATGCTGGGCACATATCATTCTGCAAGCCAGTGGCTGAATCTCCACTTGGCCCAATCAAGGTTCAAATTAAATGTGAAAACCCAAAAGAGTTAATTGATTGGCTCGCCCCAAAAACTACAAGCTAGAGGTTTGATAAAATGAGAATTCTAGTTTTAGGCGGAGCCGGAGCAATGGGAATGGTTACAGTCAGAGACTTGGCCGAATCACCCGAAGTTTCAGAAGTTATTATCGGCGACGTAAATATGGAAAAGGCAAGGAAAGTTGCGGAATGGGCTGGAAAAGAAAAAATCTCAATCAGAAAAGTTGACATATCCAGCATGGAAAGCCTAATTCCAGCCATGAAAGATGTAGACGCAGTCGCCAATGCTGCGCCTTACCACCTAAACCTAACAGTGACAAAAGCCTCAATAAAAGCCAAGAAAAACCTAACAGACCTCGGAGGAGTTTACTATATGACCCTAAAACAGCTCGAATTAGACAGCGAAGCAAAAAATGCCGGCGTAACCATTGTTCTTGGCTGCGGACTCGCTCCCGGCGTAGCCGACATTCTCGCCAAGTATGGCGCAGATAAGCTAGATAGAGTTGAAGAAGTTCACATATGGTATGGCGACAGAAGCTTCGAACCAGCCAAATACAAGTGGAGCTTCAGAACAGTCCTAGAAGAATACACCAAAGGGCCAGTAATTTACGAAAATGGAGAATTTAAACGGCTTCCACCATTTTCAGGCAAGCAAATAGTAGCGTTTCCCGCTCCGGTCGGCGAAAGGCCTTGCTGCTATGCGCTGTATTCGGGATTAGCCACTCTCCCCCATACAGTAGGGAAGGGTGTGCAAAAGATTGATTGTTCAATGTCTTACATGCAAGAGGATGAATTAAGAATCAAAGTCTTAAATGAACTTGGGCTCACAAGCGAAAAGCCGATTAGGGTAGACGGAGTTGAAATTTCTCCGAAGGAGTTTCTGCTTAGATGCGTTCCACCTCCAGATGTTAGGGTTAGGGATGCATCCAGCCTAATCGTGGAAATTAAGGGCGAAAAGAACGGTTTTCCAACAAGGATTAAATACAGTCTCGTCAAGCAATTTCATGAAAGATATGGTGTTAGCGCAATAGCCTATTTGACTGGTGTTCCGCTTTCTATTGTTAGCCAAATGCTTGCAAAGGACGAAATAAGGGAGAGAGGAGTCCTACCGCCGGAAACAGCAGTTCCACACGAAACCTTCTTCAAGGAACTAGCCAAAAGAGAAATCGAAATAAGCGAAACAATAGAGAAGACTTCAAAACTTGTATAGGCGAAGCGGATTGAAGGTTGGAATTTCATCGCTCTACCTAATAACTCAACCCTTCAATTATCTCATTAAGAAAATTCCAAAGCTGGAAACGAACTTCATCGAGATAGTTGATGACGGTTTACACGCCATAAACAGGCGGAGAGCACAAACTCTAAAGAAGCTAGCAAAAGATTATGGATTGGAATTTTCTGTTCACGCACCATTCGCCGACATAAATCTGGCCTCATTTAATCCCTCGATAAGAAGGGCGATGTTAAAAAGGCTTGAGAAATCTCTACATTGCGCAAGTATTATAGAAGCGAAAGTTTGGGTTTTCCATCCTGGAACGCGGACAGGCCTAACCTACTTTTATCCAGACAAGGAATGGAAAAACAATCTTGAAGCAGCAAAACATCTTCTGAAAATTGCTGATGAGCTGAATGTGAAGATAGCTATTGAAAATCTTCCACCTCCATATCCGCTATTGATGAAGAAGGTTGAAGATTTTGTTCGTTTCTATAGGGAAGCGCCTAAAGAAATCGGTATCACGCTGGACATTGGACATGCAAACTTGAATGGACAAATAGAACTTTTTCTAGAGCGTTTTCATGACAGAATCGTGCATATGCATGCAAGCGACAACGATGGAAAAGACGATTTACACTGGGGTATAGGCGAAGGAACAATAGACTGGAAGAAAGTGTGCCAAAAGATTAAAGAGGTGGGCTTCAACGGAAGCATAGTCGTCGAATCCGTCCACAATGTGGAAGAAAGCCTAAGAAAACTTAAAAAGCTCCTAGCCTAGCCTTTAAGCGGAACCTCAATTTTCATAAAATCCTCGGCGACAAGAACGTTCGAAAAAATCTTCTTAGCTTGCTCCAACAGCTTCTCAGCTGACTTATATCTCGCGCTTATATGTGTAAGCACAAGCCTTTCAACATTCGCCTTCTTGGCTATCTCCGCCGCTTGACTCGGCGTTGAATGCCCATCCTCATAAGCCTTATCGGCAAGCTCATCATCAAGCGTCGCGTCATGAATCAATAAGTCGGCATTCTCAGCCAATCTAGCCACGTTTGCACACGGCCGCGTATCTCCACTATAAACAATTTTTCTTCCAGGACGAGGAGGACCAACAACTTCTGAAGGCTCCACTCTTCTCCCATTAGGAAGCGTGACGGCGTGACCTTTCTGAAGTTTTGACCAAAGCGGCCCCTCAGGAACCCCAAGCCTTCTAGCCTTTTCTGGATAAAATCTTCCAGGCCTAGGCTTCTCAACGAGTGCAAATGCGAAGCTTGGGATTACATGGTCGGCTTCTTCAGCCACAACGGTATATTCTGCCTCTTCACAGATAGTCCTAGGCTTTTCTATTTCATGAATTTCCAGAGGAAAAGTAAGCGTATATTGGACTGTTCTCTGAATCACGTCAATAAACTCTTTCAATCCCTTCGGCCCGTAAACCTCAAGTTTTCTTTGCCTATCAAAAAGCGACATTGTTTGAATCAATCCTGGCAAGCCTAAAACGTGGTCTCCATGCATGTGCGTAATGAAGATTTTCATTTTACGGTGAAAGCTAAGCTTGGCCATTATCATTTGTCTCTGGACGCCTTCCCCGCAGTCGAAGAGTATGATTTCGCCTCTTCTTCTGATGGCTATTGCCGGCAAGCTTCTCTGCGGAGTCGGCGTGCTGCCCGAAGTTCCGAGGAAAATTATGCTTAAACTCAATTTTACGGCCTCTCAAATACGGCTATTTCGCGGGTTAGGCTTCGATGAACATAAACGAAGTGGGACTCTAAATGTCTATATCCAAGCTCCTCGCCTATCGTGCCTACTTCCACGGTTTTAGGAGAAGCCATACAGACACAACCTTTCTTCGGTAATATGTCCAGTAAAGCATTTAACGTATCCGTAACCAGTTCTTTGGTTGTTAAGCCCATGGTTGTGGCTGATCTCCCATAGGGCGGATCGGTGGCTACGCAATCTGCATATTTGAAAGGCGGCTTTCTAGCATCTGCAACAACCAATCCTTCTGGTTGCAAGCCAAAAAATTTCATATTCTCTCGCGTTCCCTCAACCATTAGGCGTTTTGCATCGCAACCAATCGTTCTGCATCCAATAAGTTTCGCCTCAATTAATAGGCTTCCAGTTCCGCAGAATGGATCGAGAAAGAGGCTGCCAGCCTTCGCTCTTGCCAAGTTAACCATGCATCGCGAAAGCTTTGGAGGCATGGCCGACGGATGAAAGAAAGGCTTGTTTTTCGGTCTTCTTTTCATAAATCCTTTCGGCAGTATTTCTATGAGTTTTAATCCGAAAATGAAGGTGTTCTGAGTTAAAACTCCGAAAAAAGTCCTTTGCGGATTGAAAAGGTTTACTTTAGTTCCCTCAACCTTGTTTAGAATTAACTCGCCAAGTTTTCTTTCAAGCCTTAATGTGCTTAAGTGCCTTGCGCTTCCAGCGACACGCTTAACTCTAACAACAAACTCCTCTTTCGGCTTTATATAATCATGTAGGGGTGCCTGAGACAGCTCCTTAATTATTTCGGCAAAATCCGCTTGACACTTAAAAATTTCCAAAGCTCCAACACGCGTAAATGCGGCTCTTCGCCTAACTGCTTCCATACATTTCGCATCAGCCTCTAATCGTATAGCCTGCGTAAATTTCTCTAAAACTTCAAACTGAAAGCTTTCAGCCTCCAGAATTGCTTTTAACTCGGAGAAAGGAAGAGTTTCATGCTCCCCAGAAACCAGAAAGAAGAGTTTCGCCACAACTTATCCCTTAATCCTTTCAGCCAGCGCCTTGGCGAGCAATGGTGCAAGCGAGACAACTGTTACGTCGCTTGGAACCGAGTCTGTTCCAACAATTTCTTCAGCTCCACTTTGCAGAATTCTCTCCTTAGCATTTCCAATCATTAGCGGATGAACACAGGCGGCAAATATCCTTCTTGCACCTTGTTTCTTCAGGATTTTAACGGCATTGGCAGTGGTTCCGCCAGTGCTTATGATGTCATCAAAAATTATTGCGTCTTTTCCAGAAACGTCAAGAGTTTTCTCTTCAGTTTTAACTTCGCCTGTATATCTGTCTCTCTCCTTATGTAGCCAGCCATAGCCTCCTCCTAGAATTTCCGATGCTTCAATCGCAAATTCGGATGCTCCCTTATCTGGCGCTAAAGCAAAGGCTCCTTCCAGTCCTCTAGACTTAAAGTAATTGGCTAGCAACCCAATTGCGGAAATATTCCTAGCTGGAATTTCGAATTTCTCTAAAATTTTCTCTTGATGAACATTAACTGTTAATAATTCGTCTATGCCTGAAGCCTTCAACAACTTCCCTATGGTCTGTATGCTTATTGCCTCGCCGGGTAAGAAACGTTTGTCTTGCCGAGCGTAGGCTAAGTATGGAACTACAGCTATTACGCGTTTCGCCCCTAAATCTTTGGCTGCATCAGCCAGAATGAAGAGCTGAATCAAATTAGTGTCTTGCGGTGGACCAGTAGTTTGCACAATGGCTACCTCTTCGCCTGCAACTTCGCCTTCAAACCTAATGTATGATTCACCATCTGGAAACTTTTTATGAGCAATCCTGACCGTTTCAATTCCCAGTATTTCGGCAATACTGTTTCCAAGCTTGGTTGAGGATGGCCCAGGAATAATTTTCATGATGATCCCTCAGCATAACTGGGGAGACTTAGAAAATAAAATATCTCTTGTATGTTAATCTTCTCCATTACATTGACCTTTAGTCCGCTATTCTACGTGGACTCTGTAGAGGTCTATGTCTTCCCGCATTTCCTTTGTTATTTCCAAGAATTCCCTAACGGCTCGCTTAATGTCCTTTGACTGGGTTATGTATCTGCCAACTATTATTATGTCTGCGCCTTTCTGTAGGGCTTCTCTTGCTGTTTCTGGAATTATTCCGCCAGCCACGCCTATTAAGAACTTTTTATCCTTAAATTCCTTCCTAAGCTTCGGTATCAAATCTAAGCCTATGGTTCTACCTGTTTCAACGTCTATTGCACGGTGGATTATGACAACGTCTGGAAAGTCCTTCAACTGCTTCAGTTTTTCAATTGGATTTTCAACATACATTAAGTCAACGAAGGCGTAGATTCCAAGCCTTTTCGCCTCATAAATAAACTTGTCCAGCGTGGAAACGTCTGCTAATCCCGATGCGACAACGGCGTCGGCGGTTTCTTCATAGGCTATGTCTACTTCCACTTTTCCAACGTCAAGCGTCTTCAAGTCTGCAATCATAAATACGTCCTTAGCTTCTTCACGAAGTTCTCGAATGACCTTTGTTCCATAACGCTTCAAAAGCGGAGTTCCAACCTCAAGTATTATGCGGTCGCTTCTTGGAATCTGCCTAATAATATTCTTTGTTCTCTCTAGACTTGGAATGTCTAGGGCTATCTGCAAGTATGGCGGACGCCACAGTCTTGGCACTCTGAATCCCATTATTGGATGCACGGCCCTATCCTTATCATACATGATTTTCTCCAACGGCGGATACTTAGCCAAAGCCCGCTTAAGCGCCAGCTTGGTTGCTCCATAGTTAAAGTGGTATATTCGCCTATAATCCTTCGCCTCAGGATGCACAAAGACGCTGCAGATTACAACCCAATCCTCAACCTTATCCTTCGGAATAATTCCCTCCTCAACAGCATCCGCAACGGCCTTCGCCACAGCAGCCTGCGCCGGCCCAAAAATCTTGCCTGCATCCTCCATATTCCTAACAGTAACCTTTGGAACAACAACCGTATGCGGCTTAGGCGGAAGATTAGGCCTAATAACCGCAAGCAAAGGTGTATGACCAGCCGATAGGCTTGATAGGCTGTGAGCAAAAGCCTCTCCTACAGGGCCGTTTTTGTCACCTATCAGCAAATCTACATGAGCAACCTCATTTCCTGAACCTACAAGCGCTTCACCAATTAGATAAACTGGCTTTTCAGGCTTCTCCAGAATCTTCGCTGGAGAGACGAGTTCTCTGGCTATTTCCTCAAATTTGACGTTATATTCTTTCATCCAGTCATATAGTGTGTCGCGGTGAATCCCCAAAACTTTTGCAGTGCCGGAAACTGTAGGCTTTACAGTCAATCCTCTAGCCTTACGTAGGTTCATCTCCCTCTTCATAGCAGACTTTAACAGCTCAACCAGTTCATCTCTCGACTTAGGCTTCATTATCGAAGCCGACATACATTCACCTTGCATATGAGAATCCAAACTACTCCTATAAAAGCTTGTCGGTTTCACACATTTTATCCCGACACTAGTAGACAATTAACTGTCGAAAATGTAGAAGAAGAAATCTATTATTCGACAATAATCGACACAACTTTTTCGGCTAACCAAAAGTTTCTTCGACAGTTTTTGCGAAGGCCGTCGCAAGCTCCTCGCCAAACCCTACAAGCAAAACCTCCTCTAGCGATGTTCCTTCATCGATATGTCGCTTTAACTCATCAACCATGACTTTAGCAGCTTCCTCAGCTGAAACTCCGCCCACGCCAGTGCCCAATCCCGGAAACGCTACGCTCTTTATTTTCAGCTGCCTTGCACATTCTAAGGCGCCTCTCATAGCCTTCCTTGCATTTTCGGGTCCTATCCGCATAGCTGGCCTCTCCATTGTCGGCGCATGAATAACGTATTTCGCCTTTAATTTTCCGGCAGTCGTTGCAATTGCCTTTCCAACAGGAACTGGCGCATGCTTGACTGCTTCGTCTTCTATCTCTTTTCCTCCAGCCCGCTTTATTGCGCCGGCAACTCCGCCGCCCATAACTAGCATGCTATTAGCTGGATTAACAATAGCCTCAACTTCAAGTTTAGTAATGTCCCCGCGTAGAACACGAATTTTCACACCCTTATATTCACGTTCAACAATCATAGGCTTCACCGCATTACTGATAAGTAGCATATTTTGATAAAACTTATTGCCTCTGAAGCTCATCAACTTGATAAGGCGTTGTTAATGTCCAAAAGAGAACTCATGGACCAAGTAGTTAAGGAGATTCTAGAATGCAGAAAATGCGATCTTTGGAAGTCTAGACGTAATCCGGTTCCAGGCGAAGGAAGCTTGGATGCAAAAATAATGTTTATTGGAGAGGCACCCGGCTATTGGGAAGATGTTAAAGGCAGACCCTTCGTTGGGGCTGCTGGAAAACTTCTGGATAAACTTTTAGCCGGAATAGGGCTTTCAAGAGAGGAAGTCTTCATAGGGAATATCCTTAAATGTAGGCCTCCCGGAAACCGCGATCCCCAACCAGAAGAAGTCTACGCGTGCACGCCATACTTGGATAGGCAGATAAGGATTATAAAGCCAAAAATAATTGTGACTCTTGGCAGACATGCATCAGCATATATTTTCTCAAAGGCTGGAATACCGTTTAGTGGAATAAGTAAGGTTCATGGCAAAGTTTACAGCGCGGAAGTGCTAGATTTAGATGTGACACTTATCCCTATGTATCATCCAGCAGTCGCCCTATACAATGCCAAGCTAAAATCCGCCTTAGAAGAAGACTTCAGAATTTTGGCAGTCCAGCTTGAAGAATGATATATGTTAAGTTAATTTGTCAAAGTCTATGTAGGGACCGCCTACAATTTTCAGTTTAGCCCATACTCGTTTGCCCTTAATCTTTATGACATTATAGGAGTTTTCGAAGAAACCCCTAAGCCTAATAGTGGAAACGGCGCCTGAAAATATGAAGTCTATATCGTTTAGTCTCCACATCCAAGGTCTATGTCTATGTCCGCTAAGAACTAGGTCAGGCTTATACTTTGAAAGCATTTTTAGAACGTCGCCCGCGTCCTCCACGATGGCTACTTCCAAGCCAGTGTCTGGAACAGGAATTAAATGATGATGCATTACAAGAATGTTCATTTTGTTCTCTGCAAAATTTTCTTTAATGAATGCTATTTGATCTCTCCCAACCCTTCCTTCATCTCTATCTGGCCTAGCTGTATTGACGTAAATTACTCTGCAATCCGGCATGTCCACGACGCCTGAGGGTTTTCCGAAAAACTGTTCGTAAAGCAAATAGCCAGTATAGAGCGCGTCATGATTTCCCATGGTAATTATTTTTCTGGGGCACTTTATTTGGTCTATGAATCTTTTTGCTTCTTCAAATTCCGTTTTAAATCCGCTTTCTGTAAGGTCTCCGGCAATTATGACCAAATCTGGATTAA
>CAYXFE010000025.1:0-9351 GCA_964464195.1 uncultured Candidatus Bathyarchaeia archaeon | reverse complement strand
CAACGTTACGTAGCCTACGACACGCTAGAACATTACGTTGTTCCAGAAACCATAAAGCAAAACGAAGAGGCGAGAAAAATCTTTGAGGAAACCCTTGCGAAGATTTCAGAAACCTACCAGAAGCTTTTGGAGCTTAACATACCGAAAGAGGATGCACGATTCATACTGCCGAATGCGGCCAAAACAAACATAGTTGTAACCATGAATGCCCGTGAGCTTAGGCACTTCTTTAATTTAAGATGTTGCATGCGAACCCAGTGGGAGCTCCGCCAAGTTGCAACTGAAATGCTTAGGCAAGTGAAACGTGTAGCTCCAGTCTTATTTGAAAATGCTGGACCCTACTGCGTAGAGTTTGGCTATTGTCCAGAGGGGAAAATGAAGCCAGCAGAATGCAATATTGCAGAAATAAAGGAGAAGTTCAGAAACCTTTAGCGAGATGAAACATTGAGTAAGGAAAAATCCTCGCTAAGCTTAGCTTACAAGGCAATTATATTGTTTGGAATAGTTAGTCTTCTCGGCGATATTATCTATGAAGGCTGTAGAGGGCTGGTTCCAGACTATCTCAAGTTTTTAGGCGCCACAGCATTTATTGTAGGCGTAATTGGAGGTTTAGGCGAGTTTATTGGCTATTCGGTTAGGCTTGTAAGCGGTTTTCTCGCCGACACCATGAAGTCCTATTGGCTTTTCATTTTTCTCGGCTACGGCCTGCTAGCAAGCATTCCATTGCTTGGCTTTTCGTTCACTTGGCAGGTTGCCGCCATTTTCGTATTGCTAGAGAGGCTGGGTAAGGCTCTGCGTACTCCTTCGAGGGACATAATTCTCTCGGTTATAGGCAAAGAGGTGGGAACTGGCAAAACTTTTGGAATACATGAGCTTCTAGACCAGATAGGTGCAATTGTAGGCCCGGCAATAGTGGCAGTTTCAATGCTAACAAGCAGCAACGATTATCGGCTTACATTTCTAATCCTTCTTTTGCCATACATATCGCTCATGTCCTTTCTAACATACGTTTACAAAAAGATCGGAAAAACCTACAGGATTGCAAAGGAAAGTGCCGAAAAACAAAAAGCCAGCCTTCCGCGAACCTTTTACATTTACACTTTGGCTGTTGTCATGAACACTGTTGGCTTGATTCCGGTCGCGCTGATACTGTACAAGGCATCCTTCTTTTTTGCTGAATGGCTTGTTCCCATCGTTTATTTGATGATTCAAGGTATTGATGCTTCTATTGCGCTTGCGGCTGGACATGCCTATGACCGTTTCGGAGTTAAATTTTTAGCTCTCCCATTCTTGTTGGCCATAATACCCTCGATTCTGACTGTAGTTGGAAATAATGCTCTCATAATCGTGGTTGCCGCCGTGTTTTTCGGCTTAGTTCTGGGGATGCAAGAATCAATTTATCGTGCGGCTGTGGCAGATGTAGCTCCAGTAGCTTCTAGAGGTCGGGCATATGGAATTTTCTCTACGGCTTATGGCGTAAGCTTCTTGATAAGTGGAGCCATTTATGGATTCTTTTTGGATGTGGCTGGGACGGCTCTAATAGCTATAATTTATGCTTTATCAGCTCAATTCTTCGCTTTGGTGTTACTAAACTCTATTAGAAGTGTTACTTCCGCCTAGAAGTTTATTTCGGAAAGATTAAATAATGCTTCGTGAGTATTTCATGATTCAATATACCCTATTGAGGTTGCTGTTCATTGCCCAGAAGAGCATTTCACATGAAAATTAAAGAGTTGAAGTCTGACGTGGCTGCTCTGAAGGACCTTGAAATTTCTATTGGCAGAATCTTTGAAGAAACATGGGAAGAACCAGTAGGCCCAACACCGTTTCCCGGATTAGTTGACCTTCGAAACTGGGACATGACATTACTTAAACGATACAAACCTTTCTACATGCCTTTCTGTGATGTCTGCTGCTTATGTACATTTGGTAAGTGTGATTTGACCGGGAACAAGCGTGGAGCATGCGGGCTAGACATGTCGGCTCAACAATCACGCATAGTTTTGCTTGCATGCTGCATCGGCGCCGCAACTCACATAGGCCACGCACGGCATCTGGTCGAACATCTAATCGAAAAGTTTGGGCGGAGACATCCAATAGACGTTGGAGGAGTAAACGTTGAGGTTGAAGCGCCAGTAACAAGGCTTGTCTGCGGAATAAGACCAAAAACATTAGGCGACCTAGAGGACGTACTTGATTATCTAGAAAACCAGCTTACACATCTACTTTCTATAACGCATACTGGCCAGGAAGGGAGCAACCTAGACTTTGAATCCAAGGTTTTCCATGCGGGTATGATTGACCAAGTTGGAATGGAAGTCGCTGACATAGCGCAGATATCTGCTTACGGATTTCCAAAGGCTGATCCAGAAGCGCCTCTCGTCGAGCTTGGGTTCGGAGTAGTAGACATAAACAAGCCAGTCATCCTCTGCATAGGCCATAATGTTCCACCGGCAATAGGCATAGTCGATTATATGACTGAAAATGGCCTAATGGGAGAAATAGAAGTTTGCGGCTTATGCTGCACTGCACATGACGTTACAAGGTATAATCCGAAGGCAAAGATTGTAGGGCCAATTTCATGGCAGCTGCGCTTCGTTAGAAGCGGAGTTCCAGACGTCATAGTTGTCGATGAGCAATGCATAAGAACGGACATCCTCTTAGAGGCTCAGAAGGTTAAGGCGCCCTTGATTGCTGCCAGCGAAAAGAATTGTCAAGGCCTTGAAGACCGAACGCATGATGACCCAGACAAGATAGTTGAAGATTTAGTCAGCGGAAAGGTTCCAGGCGTATTGATTCTGGACCCAGAAAAGGTTGGAGAAGTAGCCGTCCGCGTAGCCTTGGCGGTTGCTCCGAAACGCAAGAAATTCAAGGTTATTCCAGACGTAAACGACGTGATTGAAGGGGCAAAGCGCTGTAGACAATGCAATCAATGTACAAGGGCATGCCCGAATAACCTACCAATTCCGGCTGCCATGAAAGCGGCTGCTGAAGGAAACCTAAACCTACTAGACGAAATATATGATGAGTGCATCGGATGCATAAGATGTGAACACGCATGTCCAGAAAATCTGCCGATTCACAGCTTTATAGTTAAGGCGGCAGAGAAGAAAATGAAATCTGAAACGTTCAAGGTTAGAGCCGGAAGGGGAGCAATACAAGACACTGAAATCCGCGAAGTAGGCGGCCCAATAGTTCTCGGCGAGATTCCAGGCATAATAGCCTTCGTTGGATGCGCGAACTATCCGAAAGGCGGAAGAGAAATAGCCGAAATGGCCATGGAATTCGCCAAAAGACGCTATATAGTAGTTACTTCAGGCTGCGCAGCTATGTCAGCTGGCACGTACAAAGATGAGGAAGGAAGAACTCCCTACGAAATATATCCTGGCTATTTTGACGCTGGAGGCCTACTAAATGTGGGTTCATGCGTCTCAAACCCGCATATTGCGGGTGCAGCGATAAAGATTGCAAGTATATTTGCAAGAAGAAGTCTGAGAGCGAACTATGAGGAGATAGCCGACTACGTACTGAACCGTGTAGGTGCTGTCGGTGTGGCTTGGGGTGCAATGTCCCAGAAGGCTGCTTCAATCGCCAGCGGATTCTGGAGTCTCGGCGTTCCAGTCGTAGTTGGTCCTCACGGTATAAAGTATAGGCGTATGCTATTGGGAAGAGCAGAAAAAGAAGAGGACTGGTACGTTTACGATGCACGAACAGGCGAGAAAGTGTACGTTGGCCCTACACCTGAGCACTTATTCTATGCGGCTGAAACAAAAGAGGAGGCTATGGTAATGATAGCCAAGCTATGTATGAGGCCTAACGACACAACTAAGGGAAGAGCCATAAAACTTACACATTACATCGACTTACATAAACGATTGTATGGAACCATGCCTGAAGACATCCACCTATTCGTTCGTACGCTAGCTGATGTGCCGATAACCATGAAGGACGAAATAATCAAAATTCTTGAAGAGAAAGGATGGAAAGAAAGACCTATTCCAGACCCAACGTTATTACCTAGACTGATACGTAAGAGAAAGGAAGGGGGAGAGCAAAGTTGAGCATGACCGAGCCATGGCAAACAGCCGAAATTCCCGGGCCTAAAAAAGCTCTTGTTATTACTAAACCGGAAATAGTAGCTGCCATGATTAAAAGGGCGAAAAGACCGATACTAATAGTTGGACATAAGGCTGTTGAAATAGACCTTGGAGAAGAGAAACTCATTGACTACCTGATTCGTTTCGCAAAGAAAACGAATATACCTGTTGTGGCAACCGCACATATAGTTGGGGAGTTTCTAAAAAGAGGTTTCAAACCGGCCGCTTTCATGCCTGCAGTTAACATTGGAAGCAGACTTGCTGACCCACAATGGGAGGGGCTTGACGGAAAGGGACAATACGATTTGGCGATAATAGTGGGTATGCAATACTATTTTGAATGGCTAATCCTTTCAGGATTGAAGCATTATGCTCCCTATCTGAAGACGATAACCTTAGATAACGTTTATCAGCCGCATGCAAGCTGGTCTTTCCCGAACATTTCCCTTGAAAAATGGAAAGAAAATCTTAAGGTAATCATGGAGAAATTGGAAGGAGGAGAATAGAAAATGTCAATGTTCGAAGACATACCAGTCGATGTAGGCGTAATATACGAAGGAGAAAGAATCAGAAGAAAACAAATGTACGTTGAGCTGGGCGGACCGAACGTTAAGGAAAAGTTTGAGCTAACAAGAGTTAGAAAACCCGAAGAAGTCGAAGATGGAAAAGTGGTTATCATTGGGCCTGACCTAAAAGAGCTTGAGGAAGGAAAAAGCTATCCGTTTGGAATACTGGTTGAAGTTGCAGGTTCTCAGCTTGAAAAGGACCTTGAAGCCGTCATTGAAAGAAGAATACACGAATACTGCAACTACATTGAAGGCTTCATGCATCTAAACCAACGCTACGACATATGGCTTAGACTAAGCAAAAAATCATTTGAAAGAGGACTAAACTCATTCGAGTATATAGGAAAAGTTTTAATCAGACTGTTCAAGAGCGAACTTCCCATAATCGAAAAGATGCAAGTGACTTTCATAACAGACCCAGAAAAGGTCAAGGAAATGTACCAAGAAGCATTAAAAATCTATGAGGAACGCGACGCGAGGGCAAGAGGACTCAAAGACGAAGAAGTAGACATGTTTTATGGATGCACTCTATGTCAGTCATTCGCCCCTTCGCATGTATGCGTTATTACCCCTCAGCGCTATTCAAACTGCGGCGCAATAAGCTGGTTCGATGCAAGAGCGGCTGCAAGAGTCGACCCGAAAGGACCGCTTTTCCCAATTGAAAAGGGAGAATGCCTAGATCCAGTTAAGGGCGAGTATACTGGTGCAAACGAGGCTGTTAAAAAGAAGTCTCTTGGCGAAGTTACAAGAGTTTGGCTCTACACGGCCTTTGGTTATCCGCATACTTCATGTGGATGCTTTGAGGCGGTTGCCTTTTACATTCCAGAAGTTGACGGTTTCGGAATAGTTCACAGAGGCTTCAGAGACGTGACAGTTAACGGCTTACCCTTCTCAACGCTTGCCGACTCAACAGCGGGAGGACGGCAAGTTGATGGATTTCATGGAATCTCGATAGAATATATGCGTTCACCGAAGTTTCTGCAGGCAGACGGTGGATATAAACGGGTTGTTTGGATGCCGAAGGAAATTAAGGAGAAAGTAAAGGATTTCATTCCCAAGGAGCTTGTGGATAAAATAGCAACCGAAGAAGACGCAAAGACCATAGAGGAGTTAAAGGCATTCCTTAAAGAGAAGGGTCATCCGGTTGTTGAAAGATGGGTAGAAGAGGAAGTGGCCGTTCCAGCTGAGGAGGAAGCAGTAGCCGTAGAAGAATATCCTGAAATACCTGTAGCTACAGCTGCGGCTCTGCCTATAAGCGCTGGTGGATATAGAATAATCCTTAAAGACGCAAAGATTACAGCTAAAAAGGTTATTATTTTGCCTGAGAAGCCTAAAAAGGGAGAAAAAGGTAAGAGGTGAAAGATTTTGGCGAAAAAAGAAGAAAAAGAAAATAAAAGCGGAGATGTCAGCTTAAAGCTAGGCCCCCGCCTACTTGAATTGCTTGCGAAGCTTCAACAGATAGAACTTGAAGACTTTGAAATGGACGTTAAGGAGCTAGAGCTTCGACTTGCACCAGCGGCCATAGCGGCTGCACCGAGAGCTGTTGCTCCGCCAGCCCCACCAGCTCCGCCAAAAGCTAAGCCGACAGCAATAATTGAAGAGGAGTTTGTTCCACCAGTTGAGGAATATCCAGGTAAGGTCAGAGAAGTAGTTCTCGGAGCAACCAAAAGCGAGGGGGGAACAAGAGGGAAAAAGCTCATAATTGGAGGAGCTGACACTCCAGCATTCTACATTTTCGAAAAACCGCCTGTTCATCCGCCAGTAGTTTCAATAGACACCTTCGACATGAAGGTTCCGCTTCCCAAGGCTATAAGAATGCACGTAGAGGAAGTTATGGAGGACCCAGCTGAATGGGCGAAGATGGCTGTTAACAAATTTAACGCCGACGCCGTTACGATACATTTGCTGAGCACAGACCCACTCATTAAGGATGCTTCTCCAGCTGAGGCGGCAAAAACTGTTGAGGAAGTACTGCAGGCGGTTGATGTGCCAATAATTGTTGGTGGATGCGGAGATCCTAAGAAGGACGCCGAAGTTTTCGAGAAAGTAGCTGAAGTTGCCCATGGAGAAAGAGTGATGCTAAGCTCAGTTACACTTGACATGGCGGAAGCCGGAACTTTAGCTAAGCCAGCCAAAGCCGCCAAGGAACATGGACACGTTGTACTTGCCTTTACCGCTCTTGAACTTAACAACGCCAAAGAACTTAATAGGCGACTCTACGAGTATGTTCCACCTGACAGCATAGTTATGGACCTAACAACAGCTGCGTTGGGTTACGGGCTTGAATACTCATTCACCATCCATGAGAGAGCTAGATTAGCTGCCTTAGCAGGCGACCCGGAGCTTCAGCATCCAGTGCTTTCTGGCTCAACGAATGCTTGGGCAGCAAGAGAAGCATGGATGAAGTTAGGGCCAGAATTTGAGCCTAGAGAGCTCAGAGGCCCGTTATGGGAAACAATAACAGCCCTCAGCTTACTTCTTGCGGGCGTTGACATATTCATGATGATGCATCCAGCCGCCGTGAAGACAATGAAGGAGATTATAAACAATCTCTTAACGATGGGTAAGGCTAAACCCGAAAAAATAGCTGATTGGGTTACTGTGAGAATCTAGGAGGCGGATAAAATGACTGAGAGGGAAATTAAAAAGAGCATTAAAGAAGTAAGCCCAATTGACGTTTACAAGCTTCTTCCAAGAACAAACTGCGGAGAATGCGGCTTCCCAAACTGCATGGCATTCGCAACAAAACTTGTCAACGGAGAAGTAGCAATAGAAGACTGCAAGCCACTACTGAAAGAGGAAAACAAGCAAGCGTATTTGAAACTTCAAGAACTCCTAGCTCCAGCCGTAAAAACAGTAATAATTGGCTCCGGAGACAGAATAGTTAAAGTCGGCGGAAAATACGTCATGTACCGCCACGAATTTACATATCATAATCCAACGCCCATAGCCATAGACGTAACAGACGAAATGAGCGATGAAGAACTTGAGGAAAGAATTAAAAAAATTGAAGGATTCAGGTATAACTACATTGGAAGAGACCTAACGCTTGACATGGTAGCGATAAGATCCGTTTCAAATGACCCCACTACGTTTAAGTCAACAGTTGAAAAAGTCATGAAATTAACCGATATGCCTCTGATTCTATGCTCCTTCAGCCCCGAAGTCATGGAAGCAGGCCTAGTTCAAGCAAAAGATAAAAGGCCGCTAATATATGCTGCAACAAAGGATAACTGGAAAGAAATGGCCGAACTTGCATTAATGTATAATTGTCCGTTAGCCATTTTCGCTCCAGGCGATCTGAAACTTCTAAGGTCGCTTTCAAGAACCTTACTTGAATATGGAGTTGAAGACCTACTGCTTGATCCGGGAACCTTCTACGATGAAGGCCTGTCAGACACAATAAATAATTTCACTATGATAAGGAGATGCGCATGCAAAAGAGGAGACGAACTATTAGGATTTCCGCTAATAGGCGTTCCATTAACGGTTTGGACAAGCGAGGAAATCTCAAAGGAGCTTATTCAATGGAAAGAAGCCATCCTGGCTTCTATGCTAATAGCTAGGTATGCAGATTTAATCATAATGCACAGCCTAGAAGGATGGGTTATACTTCCACAGGTAATATGGAGGTTCAACATATACACAGATCCAAGGAAGCCAGTATCTGTTGAACCTGGATTGAAAGAATTTGGAAAGCCAGACGAGAACTCGCCGGTGCTGCTAACCACCAATTACGCCTTGACATACTTCACTGTTGAATCGGACATAAAATCGGCAAACCTCGACTGCTACTTGCTGGTTGTGGACACCGGTGGAATAAGCGTTGAAAGTGCAGTTGCAGGAAGATACCTTACAGCAGACACCATTGCGGATGCGCTTAAGGAGTATAAAGTTGAGGAGAAAGTTAAGCATAGATATTTGATATTGCCTGGTTTAGCCGCCAGGCTAAGCGGAGAAACAGAAGACGCCACTAAATGGAAAGTTCTGGTAGGCCCAAAAGACTCTTCAGGCATACCAAAGTTCCTAAGTGAGAAGTGGCCTCCAAAAGAAGAGGAAGAATAACTTAATAAGGCATTTTTACCCTCTACTTTATTCTTATTCCTCTTGCATATGAGTAAAAGATAAAATGTAGATTGCATCCTATCACTAGGGAGGAAAAAATCAAGAGTTGGCTGCAACTAAAAAGAATGAGAAAACTCATCAAAAGAAGAAAGAACTGATAAGAATAATTTTTAATCCTCTTAACAAGGTTATTGAAGTAGAAAAGGGAATAAATCTTCTTGAAGCCATAAGACAAGCGGGAATACAGATTGAAAGTATATGCGGTGGAAAGGGACAATGCGGAAAATGTAAGGTTATTCTCAGCAAAGGCAAAATTGAATACTTATCTGATGCACATAAAAAGCACTTATCCGAACAAGAAATAGCTGAAGGCTACATCCTCTCATGCCAAGCTCGCGTTTTAACAGACAGCGAATTCATAATTCCAGTTGAAAGCCGAATAGAACGCCCAAAAATACTCCTCAGCGCAGAACTAAAAATCGAACGTGTTCACCCTGCAACCGGAAAATACCCGATAAAGATAGTATCCATCGACGAATTTCTTATGCGCCCATCAATAAAACTCGAAGGATATGCTGGACCTAGACCCCGCGTGAGCGATGAAATCTATAAGAAAATTATGG
>CAYXFE010000024.1:5012-9749 GCA_964464195.1 uncultured Candidatus Bathyarchaeia archaeon | reverse complement strand
GCGAGACATTTTCCCTGTTTATATCTTATGCATTTTCCGCAGTTTATTCCGCAGGGAGCTTCTTCTAAGGTTTTGTCTGCTACAATTTTTATCGGTAAATACTTCGGAATTATCGGCGGATCGCCAATGGTTACTTCTGAACGTCTTATGCCTTTTTGCGCTCTAACAGAGCAGACTTCGATTATGGCCTTTAACGTGTCAGAATCCTCAGCCACCATGATGGTCATTAGGTTATATGCTCCTGTTGTGGTGGTCATAAACACTATTCTTGGGCATTTAGAAAATTTCTCGATTAGTTCTAAAAGTCTGTCATGCCCTTCAACTTCAGCATTTATGATGGCTATGTGAAAGCCAAGCTTTTCAATATTGAATCCTACAGTTACCTTAATTGTTTCGTCGCAGAGTTTCTTCAGCCTCTTTCTAATGCTTACATGAGAAAGCCCAAGCGCCTTTCCAATATCAGTCAGTGAAGCTCTTCCATCCTCCTGAAGAATCGATATTATTCTCTTATCATATTTATCCATAAGCTGTCTCCTTGATTACAAACTGTAACAAAAATACATAAATAAGTTTCTATTTTTTCTTTGATATAGCGCAGCAAAAGCCGTAATAGGTTAATTTGGAAGGAAGATAAAACATGGATGAAAACTCATATCTGTTTTCCATTCTGCTGGTGTCGCTAGTATCCTTTATTTTTCCAGCAATCGGGTTGGGAGGAGGACAAATATATACTCCCGCTTTTCACTGGCTTGGCATACCAGTTAAAAGTGCGGTTTCGCTGGCATTATGGCTTTCCTTTATATCGACTTCCATAGCTTCTTTCAATTACTTTAAGGCTAAATTAATTGATCTAAAAGCTGGAATTCCAATTGCTGTTCCCTTGCTTATAAGCGCTCCGATAGGTGCAACTTTCACCGGAATAGTCTCAGATAAGGTTATTCTATTCACATTTGCGGTGATAACAACAATTGGTGTAGCTCAGTCGCTGATCGGATGGAAACCAAAAGAAGAATACTCGACTAAAACTAAAGTTATCATCAGTATTCTGGTTGGTGCGTCTGTGGGTTTTGTCGGCGGAATGGTTGGCAGAGGTGGAGGCAGCCTAATACTGCCAGCACTACTTATATTAGGTTTGAAGCATAGAAATGCAGCTGCAATATCTGTTTTCTGCGTTAACGCCGGAGTTTTCGTCAGCTTCATTGTTCATGCAACCTTAGGGCATATTGTAATAGATGCGCCGTGGTTTCTGGCTTTAACGGTCATCGCCCTTTTAGGGGCATTCTTCGGTTCACGTCTAATGACTAGAAGGTTTAAACATAAAACAATAAAATACTTATTTGCCACAGTTTTGAGTGGAATAGCCATCAAATTATACATTGAAGCTTTAACTTAGTAATCCCAGTTTTTTCAGGTTTTCTAGCAGTTTTTTATTGGCAATTGAATAGTAGGCCCATCTTCCTCTTTTTGTTTTCTTAATAAGTCCTTCATTTTCTAGTATTCCTAGATGATGGGAGGTTGTTGGCTGCGTCATGTTTAGGGCTACTTTTAGTTCGCAGACGCACATTTCACGTAACATTAAGAGTTTCAGCATTCTAATTCTGTTTTCGTCAGCCAACGCCCTAAAGAATCTGCTTTCCTTCTTGGCTTGTTCAATATTGGCGTATTTATCTGCAAGTTTTTGTAGTTCTTTAGCATATTTGGAAGCATCTTCAGCCGGACAGATAGGTGTTGTAACGAGTCTAGCTATACACTCGTCAATTTCAGAGGATGACATACAATTTCCCTTACCTTGTATTAATCTGATTAAATATTTTTAAATATTCCCATTAATCGGTTTCATTTTGTAACCATAATACATAAATATGTTTCGCACTGGAACATTAAAATGTACAATTCATGTGAGGCAGAGGCAAAATGTTATCCCTACTTGGCCGAATTGCGGGTAAATCCTTGGCAGAAGCCATAATCGAAGAGTATGAAACTGAAAGAAATCTTGAAGGCCTCAAAGCAGCATTAGAAAATTTTCTACCAAAATTTATGAACTTCGAAGCCAGACTTGAGGGTGAAGTTTTAAGGACAAAAAGCAACTGTCCGATCTACAAGTATAACAAGGAATGGTGCAATAAAGGATGCGTACCCATGATGGAGTCATTTGCAAAGGTTATTAACCCAAAAATAACCGTTAAAAGAATAAAAAATGAACCGGAAAACTGCGAATTTGAATTTTCAATGAAAACATGAATACTGGCAGAATTAAACGACCGTTTAATAGTTACAATCTGTAGCATCATGTAGCATCACCAAGTCGTTCTACTTGGCGAGGCATTAGCTTACAAGCATAGCGGAGTAATGATGGTTTCGGCCATGGGAAAGTAGAGATGAAAACATGAAAATTTGTCTCATATCACCTCCATATAATTCGGCTGTAAAATCTGCAATCGGCACTTCATCTCCACCTCTTGGTTTAGCTTATCTAGCTTCTGTGCTAAGGAAAAATCACGAAGTGAAAATAATAGATTCATGTATTCTCGATTATACTTTGGAGGATGTTAGAAGAGAACTGAAAAATTTCTATCCTGACGTTGTAGGAATAACCTCGGTGACTCCTTCTATTCCTAACGCTTACGCCGTTGCAAAAACAGCTAAAGAAGTAAGAGAAGACTGCACCGTAGTAGTTGGCGGCCCCCATGTAACGTTTCTCCCTAAACAAACGTTAAGGGAATGCCCGTTTATCGATGTAGTTGTTAAAGGTGAAGGCGAAAAGACGGCTGAAGAGCTGATGGAAGCTATTGAAGGGAAACAACCATTAAAAAATGTGAAAGGCATAACTTTTAGAAAAGGAAACGAAATAATTGACACTGAGCCGAGGCATTTTATCAAAAATATCGATGAAATTCCGTTTCCAAGCAGAGACCTGTTGCCTATGCACCTTTACCAAGCTAATGGGATTAGATACACAACCATGCTAACAAGTAGAGGCTGTCCATTTCGTTGTTCCTTCTGTTCTTCTTCCAGGCTTTTCGGAGGCTTTTGGCGTGGAAGAAGCCCGGAAAACGTTCTTGAAGAAATAAAGATCATCTATGAAGATTATGGAATTAGGAATGTAGAGTTTATGGATGATACTTTCACGCTTGACCAGAAAAGGGCTGAAAAAATATGTGATGGAATAATTAGGGAAGGCTGGGACATAAGCTGGGGAGCCTCTTCGAGAGTCGACACCCTTTCGAGAAAATTAGTTGAAAAAATGAAGAAAGCAGGATGCTGGATTCTGTTTCTTGGAATAGAATCAGGCTCTCAGAAAATACTTGACTCAATAGGGAAGCGAATAACCCTTGAACAAGTAAGGAAGGCCGTCAAAATCGTAAAGGAATTCGGAATTCAAGTTTTAGGCTCCTTCATTATAGGATTTCTACAAGATACCGTGGAAACAATTAATAAAACAATAAATTTCGCGAAGAGTCTAAATCTTGATTATGCTGAATTCTCCATTCTCACTCCATATCCGGGAACGCCAATCTACGATTACGCATCAAAGAACGGTCTACTGCTTACTAAAGACTGGTCAAGATACAATGCTGTTGAGCCAGTAATGAGGATAAAAGGCTTAACTGAAAAACAGCTTAAGTCTCTCTTTCAGAAAGCATACATTACCTTTTATTTGAGGCCAAACATAATCTTCAGATGGATAAGGAACAGACAGTTTACCTTTGTAAAAAGCGCAACGAGGCTCGTAATGAATTACTTGCTAGGAAGATAAGCGGCAACTAAGATGTAGCAGGAATTTTTGAGGTGACGCTGCGAAAAAGTAGTTACAATTTGTAACAAAAATCATAAATATTATTTCCTTATTGTAATGCGTAAACAGTAGCAACCATAAAATCAAACTGTAGAGGCTGGGGAACCGGATGGAAACAATTTACATGATTGCTCTTTTATTAACTGGAATAGGTGTAGGATTCGCTTCTGGACTGCTCGGCGTTGGCGGATGCTTCATAATGATTCCCGTTCAATACTGGGTTTTAACAGCTTCTGGAATAGATCCAACAATTGCCATTAGAGTTGCCTTTGGCACAAATCTTCTTGTTGTGCTTCCAACAGCGCTCAGCGGTGCAATAGGCCACAGCAGAAAAGGCGCAGTCTTATGGAAAGCCGGAATAGTTTTAGGAGTAACAGGCGCATTTAGTTCACTGCTTGGCGGATATGTTGCAGCGCATCTTCCAGGCAAAATTTTGACAACAATATTTGGAATTGCAATCTTAGCCGGAGCAGTAAGAATGTTAACGGCTAAGCCTCCAAAAGTTACTGAGGAACCCACCAAAAGCATGCTTGCATATTTTCTCTGGGGAATTCCGTTGGGATTTGCAAGCGGCCTTATAGGTATTGGCGGCGGAGTGCTAATGGTTCCAGTCATGGTTGTAATGTTGAAGTTTAAGATGCATCAGGCGGTTGGCACATCGACGGCTATGATGATTTTCACCTCGATTGGGGGAGTAATCTCCTATATGATTGAAGGAATGGGCGTTTCTGGCTTACCAGAATATTCAATTGGATATGTTAACCTTCTACAATGGATTCTTTTAGCCGGAACAAGTGTTCCTATGGCTCAAGTAGGCGTTAGAACAGCCCACAAACTTCCAGCCAAGCAGTTGAAGTACGTTTTCATAGCAGTTATGATCTATATGGGATTAAAAATGATAGGGGTCTTTAGCTGGCTGCATTTACCAATTTAGGAGAGGT
>CAYXFE010000024.1:0-4912 GCA_964464195.1 uncultured Candidatus Bathyarchaeia archaeon | reverse complement strand
GATGCTTAAGTTGATAGAAGTCAAGCCAATTGACATAAATGGAAACTCAGTATTGTAACTGAAGGAATGAACGGAAAAGAAGCCTTAAAGAAAATGTCATGAAAATAATTTTCTGGGAAAGCTAAAATGGCTAGTCAATGTGCTCCTTGGTATCCTACAATATTTCCGGATCGTTGCGACGGCTGTGAAGGCCGCGAGGCTCCTCGCTGCATACAGTTCTGTCCAAATGACGTCTTTGAAATTCGCGGCGGAAAGGCTATAGTTGCAAGGCCCTATAACTGTGTTTATGGCTGCACTGCATGCGAGCCAGTCTGTCCACGAAAGGCCATAACCTTTCCGCAGAGACAGACCTTGACGGCTGTAACTTCAACTGTGAAGGATAAAGGATTGCTTCATAAGGTGAAGTGTAAACAGTGTGGGAAGATATTTTGGACAAATCGGGATACTGACTTATGCTTTGACTGCGAAAGAAAATAGGATGCCTTAGGATTTTCTTCTTTTTCTATACCAAATTATCGAAATGTTCGTCGCCATAAGCACTATTGATAATAGGAATGGCACTGCAAACGATAAGGTATCATAGAGGTAGCCACCAATTTGTGGAGCTGGAATAGCAAGCGCTGTTCTGAAAATGTTCATTTTGCTGTAGGCTTTTCCTCTTTTTTCTTGACTTGAATAGTTTGCTATCATAACGTTATAGGCTGGAATCCAAAGCGAGAAGGATACGCCTACAAGGATTTGCGGAATAACCGCGAAAATCTTGCTTGGGATAACGGTGAGGGACAAAGCAGTTAGAATTCCGAGGCCTTCTGATATGCAGAGGCTTTTGATGGAACCAATACGGTCTACGATTCTTCCGGAGATAAATGCTGTTGTAAATAGGGTTCCGCTCATTATGCTGCTTAACAATCCAACCTCAGAGTCAGCCATTCCTAGTCCTTTCTTAAAGTGGGCATTTAGAAGCGGAAACCATAACTGCCAAGCAAACCTATCAATTATAGCAAACAAGTAAAGCCTAAGGAGATTCTTCTCCAAAATAAGCGAGTCCTTCAACTCCTCTATCAAACTTAGTCTTTCTCTCTTTTTCCTTACTGGCTCTACTGAATAGAATGCGAAGAAAATTGTTCCTGCCGCCGTGAAAAAGGAAGAATATAGAAAAATCGGGCTGTAACCGTAGATTTCCGCGAGATAGCTTGCGATAAATGGAACTATTGTTCTTGCAATATGGAATGGAATGAAAGTCTTTGCGAATGCTGTTCCAAGCTGCTCGTCAATTGAGTCAGCCAGCAAAGCGCTTCTTGACGGTTGCCCTGCTATAAAAGAGAAGAAGTAAAAGGCATAAGCCAAAACCAGAAAAGGGTAAAGACTGGTAAATGCGGGAGTCAAAAGGGCTAAAACCATGGTTAAGCCTGTAAGCGTCGCTATGGGTTTTCTTCCAATCCAGTCGATTAAAATGCCTATGAGAGGAAGCAGAACAATGCAAGGTATCGACGAAAGAGTGGCAATTGCCCCTACATCCGCCACTTGATAACCTAAATCAACCATATAAAGCGGGAAAAGCGTCATAAATATGCTTACGCCGGTTCCGCGGAAGAAGGCGAAAACCGCAAGCGCCGTAATATTCCTCTGTGCAATGCTAGCCCTCGAATTTAACATAGAAATAGAAACCACACAGTTTGATTATAAACCTTCCTTCCAAAACTCCTCTGGCGAAACTTCAGCTTTTCTTGCAGATGCAAGATTATATGGACAGACTTTAATGCATGTTGAACAATCTATGCCGTTCTCGCACCAGTACAAATAGCATTTTTCGACATCAACATACCATTTAAGGGCTCCGGGATTGTTAGACTTACACTTAACCTCAAAGCTTGGCTCATCATCAAATGAAATTGCGCCAGCCTCACAATATTTTGCGCATAGCTTACATTTCTTGCAGAACTCCCTAACTCCAAACTCTATTGGCTTGTCTGGCTCAAGCGGAAGGTCTGTGAAAATCTTGCATAATCTAACTCTTGGACCATATTCTGGAGTAATCAATAAGCCGTTTCTGCCCAGCTCGCCGAGCCCAGCGTCAATTGCAAGCGGAATGCTTAATGCTGTATCATTTCCGCACTGGATGGCTTCATATCCAAGATTCCTTATAAACTCGCCCATGCATGCCAGCAGAAACGCCATTTTCGAATATCCTACTCCAGTTGCCGCCGCGGCGATGGCTGTTGGAGAAGTGGCTATTCCGTCAGCATCCATCTCAATAGCCATGACAATTGCATATTCGAATTTATCTGGAATTTCAACATTGGCGTACAGCCAATCTCTGTTAAGTTTGCATATTCCAACAAGTGAGGCTCCAAAAAGCTTTGCGGCTCGCTTTACATAAACACTCATCTTTTTCGGATCTTTAACCTCATATTTCTCGCTTGTCCAGTCTATTTCTTCCATGGCGGCTGGCTGTCTGTAAAGCGGAATTCTCTTCCAAGAGAAACCGCCAGCAAACGCGTCATGAACTATCCATGAAGCATAGGCCAAGGCGAAATCAATTCTTGAATATCCAGGCTTTCCTTCAGCAAGCAGGCTTGGCATGTTCTCGTTATACATTCGCTTATAGCCTTCCCATGAAGAATCCCATTCAACCCTCTCAAAAACCGTGTTTTTACTATTAAAACGCTTGAGCCTAGACTTGTCAACTGTATATGGCGGCTTTTCAACGCGTCTAATCTTAAACTTAGGAATTTTAGGCAGTTTTTCAGCATCCATTCTGATGCCTCGTGAAGCGTTTATCTAAATAAAGTGGTAAAGCAGAGTTAAATCTTGTCAAAGCTGTTCTTAGCTAGTCTGGGAATGGGCAAGTTTTGGTTGGGCATCCTCCAGCATATTCAGCTTCTGCCGCGACAAACCTCTTCTTTTCAGTTTTCACTTCTCCTATGTAGAGGACCTGTTCAGGCTTGCTTCCATATCTGAAGACAGTTACTCCCTTGCATTTGAGTTTCCAGGCTAGTTCGAAGACTTTTCTGACATCTTCAACTGTTGCTTCGTATGGTAGATTGACGGTTTTTGAAACGGCGTTGTCCGTATATTTCTGGAATGCAGCCTGCATTCTAACGTGCCACTCAGGCGAAATGTCTAGCGCAGTAACGAAAACCTTCTTGACGTCTTCGGGAATCCCATCAATCTTTTGCACTGAGCCGGTCTTCGCTACTTCTTCGAGGAGCTTTGCATTATAGAATCCTCTCTCCTTCGCTACAAGTTCGAATAGTGGATTTATTTCGAAAAGTCTTTTCCCGCCGAGAACTTTTCTTATGAATGAAATTGCAAATAATGGCTCTATTCCAGATGAGCAGCCAGCGATTATGCTTATGCTTCCAGTAGGCGCAATTGTTGTGACCGTGGCATTTCTCATCGCGTGATATTTGTCTTTCCATATGCTTTTGTCGAAGTTCGGGAAAGAACCTCTCTCTTCGCCGAGTTCAACCGACTTCTTTCTTGCCTCTTCAGTTATGAATTTCATCAAGCGTTCAGCAAGACTTAACGCTTTTTCCGAATTGTAGGGGATTCCAAGCTTTATCAACATGTCTGCAAAGCCCATCACACCTAATCCAATTTTTCTATTCGCCTTAGTCATGCGTTCAATTTCTTTTAATGGAAACTTGTTAGCGTCAATAACGTTGTCTAGGAAGTGAACGGCGTTTCTTACGGTTTCTCGAAGTTTTTCCCAGTTTATCTCGCCATCCTCAACCATCCTTGAAAGGTTTATTGAACCTAAATTGCACGATTCATAAGGTAGAAGCGGCTGTTCACCGCATGGATTTGTCGCTTCAATTCTGCCAATTTCAGGAGTTGGATTATGCCTATTAATCTCGTCAATGAAGACGACGCCTGGATCCCCGCTCTTCCATGCTGATTCCGCGATTAGATTCCAGACTTCTCTAGCGTTCAACTTTCTGACCTTCTCATTGTTTCTTGGATTGATAAGCCAATAATTCTCATTGTTTTCAACTTTCTCCATGAATTCGTCCGGTATCGCTACTGAAATGTTAAAGTTGGATAGAACTCCGGGCTTTTGCTTAGCTGTTATAAACTCGATTATGTCTGGATGATCAACTCTTAGAACTCCCATCATTGCACCTCTTCTTTTCCCTCCAGCCTTAATCACGTCCGTGGCAACATCGAAGACGCGCATGAAGCTTACTGGACCGGAAGCCACGCCCTTTGTTGATTTCACTATGTCGCCTTTAGGTCTAAGCTTTGAGAAATCGAAGCCTACTCCGCCGCCGCTCTGCTCAATTAACGCCATGTCCATTACCGCCTTAAAAATGCTCTTTAAGGAATCTTCAACTGGTAATACGAAGCATGCTGAAAGCTGTCCAAGCCTTGTTCCAGCATTAAAGAGTGTAGGCGAGTTGGGCAGAAACTCAAGCCTAGCCATCATCTGATAGAACTTTTTCTGGCTTTCCCGCGGGTCTCCGCCGTATTTCCTGTCAACCCTCGCTATAGCCTTTGCAACCCGCATAAACATCTGCGCCGGAGTCTCGATTATTTCGCCTTTCTCATTTTTTAGGAGATATCTCTGTCTAAGAACTTTAAGCGCGTTTACCGTTAGTTTAGGTTCTATTCCAAACTTTTTTCTCAGCTTTCTTAATTCAGCCTTTTCTTTTCTGTAGGCTTCATATTCTTCTGCAACTTGCTTGTAGCCTCTCTTTCTTAAAACTTCAATTACCGCGTCTTGTGCATCCTCAACCGAGGGGATTTTACGCTTAAATCTTTCTTCTAGAAGCTTTACAACTTCTTTGGTTATTGCCTCTGCCTTTTCTCCATCTTCTAATTCTACGGCTATGAATGCTCTATGAATAGCGTCCCTAATCCTGCTTGGGTCAAAATCTACTACTCTTCCATCTCTCTTCCTAATTTTTCG
>CAYXFE010000023.1:0-9798 GCA_964464195.1 uncultured Candidatus Bathyarchaeia archaeon | reverse complement strand
AAAATTAGGTTTGGTGGGCCTGCCGCACTCAAGATCTCAATCACTGTTCAGTGGGGCCAGAGTCGTCATCGCCCACCAGAAGATTTAGTTAATCAATTCGTCAATAAAAATTTATAGCTTACAATTACGCTGGAACCTCAATGTTTAAGCATTTAAAAGTTGTCCCTTTAGCCTATGAAAGCCTTGGCGTGCGTTCAATGTCCACTTTTGTGGAAACTCCAGACGTAAAAATACTGCTTGACGCTGGAGTTTCGCTTGCCCCCAACCGTTTCGGTTTCTCTCCTCATCCGCTTGAGTATAAAGCCATTATTGAGGCTAGAAAGCGAATTTTAGAGGCTGCTGGAAAGGCCGATATAATAACTATTAGCCATTATCATTTTGACCATCACACACCATCCTATACCGACTGGTGCTACAACTGGACAGACGCCGAAACTGCTAGACAAATTTATGAGGGCAAACTCGTTTTGGCGAAAAGCTACAAGTCGAAGATAAACTTTAACCAACGGCGCAGAGGATGGATGTTCCTAAAGACTGGAGGAAGCCACGCAAGAAAAATAGAAATCGCAGATGGAAAAACTTTCAGATTCGGAGAAACGGTTGTTAAGTTTTCTAGGCCAGTCTTTCACGGCTCGGAAAATACCGCATTAGGATGGGTTCTAATGACCCTAATCAAATATAGAGAAGAGAAAATGCTATTTGCACCCGACGTTCAAGGCCCAATGTGCAAAGAAACCTTAGAGCTAATTTTGGAGGCTAAACCTCAACTTCTAATAATTGGAGGCCCACCGATTTATCTAGCCGACTTCAGAGTTAGAAAAGAGCATGTGGAAGCCGGAATAAAGAATCTGGAAGTTTTAGCAAGCGAAATCCCAAACATTATACTTGAACATCATCTTTTAAGAGATGAAAACTGGAAAAATCACGTAAAAAATGTCTTTAAAATAGCCAAAGAGAAAAATCATAAAATTTTCACAGCCGCCGAATTTGCTGGTAAAGAAAATATGTTTCTGGAAGCCGTAAGGGACAAGCTTTATGAAAGGTATCCGCCAAGCCGCGAATTCGAAAAATGGTCAAAGGTTCCGCTTAAGAAGAGGAAGCTTACTCAGCCTCCAATCTAAAAGATACTGGAAAGTATCTCGCAGACTTTCTCTAGAAATTCCCTATCCTTCTCTGTAAATGCTGAAAGTCTATGTGAATCTATGTCAAGTTCGCCAACAAATTTGCCGTTTTTCATTATTGGCACGACAATTTCAGACTTAACCTTGGGACTGCAAGCAAGATAATTCGTCTCCTTCGAAACATCTTGCACAACCACCGTTTCCTTAGTCTGCGCAGCCCGTCCGCACACACCCTTGCCGAATGGAATTCTTACATGCTGGGTGGGTTCGCCCTCAAAAGGCCCCAAAACAAGTTCATTTCCGCTTGCAAGATAGAAGCCAACCCAATCGAAATGTGAAAAGTTTTCTTTCAGCAATTTACAGACTCTTCTAAGTTTTTCGTCCATTTCTAAGCGGCTACATGTTATTTCTTTGATTGTTTTAAGGAGCGAATCAAACTTTTCGAATTCTGTCATAAACTATCTTCCCGCCAACAATAGTCATTAGGACATTAATTTCCTTAATCCTTTCAGGTTCTACTTTGAATGGATCTTCCGAAAGCACTATCATATCGGCAAGCTTTCCTTCCTCAATTGTTCCTTTAATGTTTTCCTCGAAAGAGGCATAGGCAGCATTGACCGTATAGAGCCTTAAGGCTTCTTCAACCGTTAACCTTTCTTCATGATTTGGCTGTTTGGCTACAGCTGCCCAAACTCCAAGCATAGGCGAGATAGGCTCAACTGGACAGTCTGAGCCAGCGCATACAACGACTCCCTCTTCCAAAAGCGTCTTGAACGGATAAGTCCAGCGTGCTCTAGCCCTTCCAAGTCTCTGTTCAACCCAGAAGTCTGAAACAATAAAGTGGGGCTGAACTGAGGCTAAAACTCCTAAACGCCTCATCTTCTGGATTAACTCTCTATTCAGGACTGAAGCATGCTCTATTCTATGGCGATGATCAACGCTCGGATTTTTTCGAATAACCTTCTCAAATGTTCGCAATGCCATGTCTATGGCTTTATCTCCAATCGCATGAACAGCCAACTGCAAACCCGCATTATGAACCTTCGAAAACAGCTTTTCCAGTTCCTCTTGGCTGTAGATGAGCATTCCGCTGGTTTCCGGAGCATCACTGTAAGGCTCATGTAAAGCAGCCGTTCTTGCACCCAGCGAGCCGTCAAGCAAAATTTTAACTCCGCCTATTTTAATCATTGAATCGCCAAATCCATGCATTAAACCCAAACCTTCAAGATGCTCCAAAAACTCGACTGGAATAAGCAAATAAACCCTTAATGGAAGCTTATCTTCCTTTCGCAGTCGCTGGATAACTCGCATCTCAGCTGGAGACTCAATTATCCAATGAACACTCGTTAACCCAGCCTTAACGGCTTCCTGGCATGCTTTAAGACAGAAGTTTAATATCTCATCTTCGCCCGCCTTTGGAAGGCTTTTAAAAATTAGGTCTAAAGCTTTTTCACGAATTATCCCAGTAGGCTCACCAGTTAATGGATCTTTATCGATTTCTCCTCCAGGCGGAGGCTCTGTATCCTTGTTTATGCCAGCTTTCTCCATAGCCTTCGAATTTACAACGCATATATGCCCACAAACACGAACGAGAGCAACTGGATTGTTCGGCGCAGCATCATCCAAATCCCATCTCGTTGGCAACCTATTCTCAGCAAATTTCTCCTGATCCCATCCTCGGCCGAGAATCCATGCTCCACGCGGAAGGTTTTCAGCCTTTTCCCTGACAAGTTCTTTAAGCTGGGCAATCGATGTTACATTTCTTAGGTCAAGTGTTGAAAGGCTTCTTCCAAATCCTGCCATATGAACATGGCAGTCTGTTAGGCCGGGTAGAACCGTTTTTCCCTTAAGGTCTATTACCTCCGTGTCCGGCCCGGCCAATTTTGATGCTTCACTGTTTTTTCCTACATAAATTATTTTTTCCTCGAGAACTGCAACGGCTTGAGCTGTTGGTTTTTTAGGGTCTAAAGTATAGATTTTCCCGTTCAGAAGAACCAAACTGGCGTTTATCATACTTTAAAATGCATATGAGAAGATAGATTAAGTTTATGCAAGCCTTTTAAATCCAGTTCTGGCCTGGCTTTCGCTGGAGAATTATTCTCTTTTCATAGTTTCGCCTATTCCTTATTTTTGGCGGTTTCTTCTTTTTTGGAATAGGCTCTATCTTAGGAGTTTGGGAACGAACTTTCCCGGCTTTTGCCAATGAACCGTGGGTTGGCATACTTTAAATCCCTCAACTACTCTGATTGGACTGGCACATTTTAAAGTTTTCTGATTGGCGATAAGCATTTATGGAAAAGGGTTTATTTAATCGCCTTTTCAAATTGAATTCTGGATGAAAGTGAAAGCAGAGGCATGCAGAGAAATCATCGAAACGCTAATGCGAATGCCTAATCCATCTAGGGGAGACCTTAACAGAATAAAACTTGAAATTGCCAGAAAATACGATTTGGACGGAATTCCATCAAACGCCGAAATAATTAGTCTTCTAAGGCCGGAGGAAAGGGAGAAGCTTCTTCCAATTCTTCGAAGAAAAGCCACAAGAACAATTTCAGGCGTAACCGTCATAGCCGTCATGACTAAGCCTTGGCCTTGTCCGCAGAAAACTCCATGCGCCTACTGTCCAGGCGGTCCACCCTATGGTGTTCCTCAAAGCTATACTGGACATGAGCCAGCTGCCATGCGTGGCTTACAAAACGAGTTTGACCCTTACTTACAGGTTAGGCATAGGATTAGACAGCTTGAAGCGATAGGCCATACAGTTGACAAGATTGAATTAATAGTTATGGGCGGAACCTTCCCGGCTACTCCGCTTGATTATCAAGAATGGTTCATTAAGAGATGCCTAGACGCAATCACAGAAGCGAACTCTTCAAGTCTAGAAGAGGCGAAGAAACTTGCTGAAACTAGTAAGCGACGCAACGTTGGCATAACTGTTGAAACCAGGCCGGATTGGGCCAAGGAAGAGCATGTAGACCACATGCTAAGCATGGGTGTAACGCGCGTAGAGCTTGGGGTACAAAACATTTACGATGACATTTACAAACTTGTGAACCGCGGCCACACGGTTCAGGATGTTATTGATGCCACGCGGATATTGAAGGATTCAGGCTTGAAGGTTGTTTATCACATGATGCCCGGATTGCCAGGCTCAAACTTTGAACGCGATTTAGAAGCGTTTAAAATCATTTTTTCCGATTCGCGTTTTAAGCCTGACATGCTTAAGATTTATCCATGTCTAGTTTTGAAGGGAACCAAAGCCTACGAATGGTGGAGGCAAGGCAAGTATAAGCCCTACACAACCGAGGAAGCAGCCAACTTAATTGTTGAAGTTAAGCGTATTATTCCGCCTTGGATACGTATAATGAGGGTTCAAAGGGATATACCCGCCTATCTAATTGAAGCTGGAGTTAAAAGAAGTGATTTACGGCAGCTTGTTCAGGAAAAACTGAAAAAGCTTGGAGTTAGATGTAGATGTATAAGATGCCGTGAAGTAGGCCACAGATGGCTAAAGGAAGGCGTAAAGCCAGACCCAGACCATGTAAAGGTTTATGTTAATCGTGAAGAGGCTTCTGAGGGCCTAGACTTATTCATATCTGTCGAAGATAGGGTTAACGACGTCTTAATTGGCTATTTAAGGTTAAGAATTCCATCCGAAAAAGCGCATAGACCGGAAATAAATGAAAAGCCTTCAGCCATAATTCGTGAACTCCATGTTTACGGACCGCTTGTTCCAGTCGGCAAACACTTCGAGAAGGCTTGGCAGCATAAGGGCTACGGCGCAATCTTGCTGGCTGAAGCAGAGAAAATAGCCAGAGAAGAATATGATAGGCGGAAGATTCTTGTTACAAGCGCGTTGGGAACAAAGATGTATTATATGCGGTTCGGATACAAATATGACGGGCCATACATGTCAAAGGAGTTGAAGAATTGAGCCAAGAAGAGTTACAGGGATATAGGGGAATAGCACTGCAAGCATTAAAGCAAGCCCAAGCAAAAATAGGCGATTTAATAAGAATAACAAAAAACGGAGAAACCTACGAAGGAATTCTCATTCCACGCTCAGAACTTGGCGACGACAAGCACATCGTTATAAAACTAAAAAGCGGCTACAATATAGGCGTTCGTGTAACACCAAATACAAAAGTTGAGCGAATAGGCGAAGGAGCAAAGCCTACATTTGTTGCTCCCCCACCGCCGCCAAAAAGGCCTGAACTCCCAAAAGTAACCATCATAAGCACTGGCGGAACGATAGCCAGCCGAGTTGACTACAGAACCGGAGCTGTAAGGCCGGCTCTCACTGCAAGCGACCTCTACAGCGTTGTTCCAGAACTAGGCGACATAGCCGTAGTGGACGCCGAAATACTGTTTAGCCTTTACAGCGAAAACATAACGCCTAAGCATTGGAGCGAAATGGCTAGATGCGCCGCAAAATACATTGAAAAAGGCGTCAACGGAGTCGTAATCGCCCATGGAACAGATACTATGGGATATTCGGCTGCGGCCCTAAGCTTTGCGCTCCAAAATCTTCCAGTTCCAGTAATATTCGTTGGCTCCCAGCGTTCAGCAGACCGTCCAAGCTCAGATGCGGCCACAAACCTTATAGGTGCAGTAACAGCCGCCGCATACGCTCCATTCGCCGAAGTAGGCTTGGCAATGCATGAGACAATATCAGACACATCCATAATAATCCACAGAGGCACAAAAGTTAGGAAATGCCACACAAGCAGAAGGGACACATTCAAGTCTGTAAACGCCAAGCCGCTTGCCAGAGTAAAGGATGGAAAGATAGAAATGCTAACAGAAGACTATGCCAAGCGAGATTCAAGTCGAAAACTTGTTTTAAAGCCCGAATTCAGCGAGAAAGTTGCTCTAATAAAATTTTATCCAGGAATGAACCCTGCTGTAATCGATTGGTATGTTGATAATGATTACAGGGGGATAATTCTCGAAGGAACAGGTTTGGGACATGTTGGAAGATACTGCTTTGAATCAATAAGGCGAGCCATAAAAAATGGCGTCTTAGTTGCCATGACTTCGCAGTGTATTTGGGGAAGAATAAACATGAATGTTTATGATCAAGGCAGAGACTTGCTAGCGTTAGGCGTAATTCCGCTTGAGGACATGCTTCCAGAAACAGCCCTAGTCAAGCTTATGTGGATTTTCGGTCAAACAGACAGTCTAGAAGAGGCTGAAAGGCTTCTAAAAATGAACCTTGCACATGAATATTCTGAAAGAACGCTTTATGAATAGAATGGAGAGGAAACGGTTTGGAAGTTGATTACGCTCAAGTCGGCCTTAAAGTCGGCCTTGAAATCCATCAGCAACTTAACACTAGACACAAGCTTTTTTGTAACTGTAAGCCTGAACTTTTCAAGGAAGAACCTAAAATAACATTTATTCGCAGGTTGAGGCCTACCCAAAGCGAGCTTGGACAAATAGACCCAGCAGCATACTTCGAATTTCAAAAAGGAACAAAAATACTCTATGAAGCAGATGAGTCCACTTCATGCCTAGTCGAGATGGATGAGGAGCCTCCGCATAACCTAAACATGGAAGCCGTTGAAATCGCCTTGACGGTCGCTTTAATGCTTAACGCAAAGCCAGTAGACGAGATTCATGTCATGAGAAAAACGGTAATAGACGGCTCAAACACGACAGGTTTTCAAAGAACATGCATAGTAGCCCTAAACGGCGAGCTGAACGTTAAGGGGAAGAAAATTCCAATACAACACATCGCAATTGAAGAAGACGCTGCCAGAATAATGGGAAGAGAAGGCTCAACAGTTCGCTACAGAATCGACAGGCTTGGAATCCCCCTAATCGAAGTTACAACTGGCCCAGTAATTTACTCGCCAAAAGAAGCCGAAGAAGTAGCCTATACTATTGGAAGAATCTTACGGGCGACTGGAAAGGTAAAGCGAGGCCTAGGAACCATAAGGCAAGACCTAAACATTTCAATAAAGCAGGGCGCCCTAGTAGAGGTTAAAGGCGTCCAAGAACTAGAACTCCTACCAGTCGTAATTGAAAACGAAGTTAAGCGACAGCTCGGCCTATTAAAGATAAGGGACGAACTTAAAGCCCGCGGACTAAAAGAAGAAGACATAAAAGAAGAATTTGTTGATGTAACTGAAATTTTCAAAGAAACAAAATGTAAAGTTGTTAGAAAGGCGATAGAGCAGGGAAAGAAGGTTCTTGCCATTAAATTGCCTAAGTTTGCCGGCTTGTTGAGGCTTGAGCTTGCGCCGGGCATGAGGCTTGGAAAGGAGATGGCTGACAGGGCCAAATTCTGGGGCCGAGTAGGCGGAATCTTCCATACAGACGAGCTTCCAGCTTACGGAATAAGCCAGCAAGAAGTCGAAATGTTGCGTTTGGCGGTTAAGGCTGAAGAAAATGATGCAGTAGTATTTGTGGCTGACACCGAAGAGAATGCCGCAGACGCCTTAAAGGCTGTTGTTGAAAGGGCAAAGGAAGCAGTACGCGGAGTCCCGGAAGAGACTAGAGCCGCGAATCCGGATGGTTCAACCCGCTATATGAGGCCTAGACCCGGCGCGGCGCGGATGTATCCGGAAACGGATGTTCCGCCAATACAGGTTAGCCGAGATTACATTGAAAAATTGAGGTTGAGGCTTCCGGAGCTTCCTGAACAAAAGCTTGAACGCTTGATGAAGGAGTATGGATTGAATCGTAAACTTGCAAATCAGGTTCTGGATTCAGAATACTCTGAACTTTTCGAGGAGATTGTAAAAGAAAGCGGTGCGGCGCCAACCCTTGTTGCTGCTACTTTAACCGAGACAATGAAGGCGTTGAAACGGGACGGAATTGAAGTTTGGAAGGTGACTGATGAGAAGCTTTTTGAAATTTTCAGGTTTGTCGGCGCTGGAAGATTGGCTAAAGAGGCGATTCCGGAAGTTATTACATGGCTTTCAAAAAATGAGGATAAAAGTGTTGAAGACGCCGTCAGAAGCTTAGGTTTGTATATGCTTTCAGATGAGGAAATTGAACGTATAGTCAAGGAGACAATTGAGAAGAATATGGAAATTGTTAAACAGCGTGGTAAGGGAGCCTTTGGTCCTCTTATGGGGATGATTATGCAAAAGTATAGGGGCAGAGTTAACGCAGAGAAAGTTAGCAGATTGCTTAAGGAACTTCTCGAAGGCTTCGTTTAAGCTTCGAAGTTGTTGGCTGGCCTATACTAAATTTTAAATGCTTAAAGCTATGAATTGTTGTTGTGATTGACTTGCCGAAGAAGGACGTTAGGGCTGAAGGCTCTGGAAAGGCAGATAAATCTCCCTTTTCGTTTAGAGTTCGAGTGGGAGAGCACGAAGTCGAAATATGTGGAGAACGCCAAGAGGTTTTGCAAACAATTGAGAAGCTTCCGGAATTAATGAAGAATGTTTCTGAAGCATTCAAAAATATACGTGTTAAGGCTTCAGTTGTAAGTATTTCAGCACCAAGGGAAACTGAAAAAGCCGAAAAGAGGGGAATCCCGCTTCCATACCCCCAAATTTCAAAGGCTGAAAGCTGCAGCAAAGCCATTTTAAAACTTTTAGAATCAGATTGGGGTAGATGGAGGCCGAGAACCCTAAGAGAACTTTCAGAAGCTCTAGAGGCAAATGCAATTCACTATCCAATATCAACCATTTCCGGAGTTCTCAACAGACTCGTAAAGAAGGGATACATCAGAAGATGGAAAACAGAAGAAGGATACGTCTATATACTCGCAGAAAAGGAGGAGGCATAAATGGGAAGAATAAAGACTAGAATAAAGGCGCCGTTCGGAGAAATAGTCCTAGAGGGAGAAAATCCAAAAGAAATACTTGAAATGCTAAACTCAATACCAGAAAACTTCATACAAGAAATCACAAATCTAATTTCCGGAAAACTTACGCCTCCAGTAAAGGCTCAGCTCGAAGGAATAGTTGAATTTACAACTGAAGGGCCAGTAATCACCACGCGGAAGAAGCTTACACATTATGAAGCCATAGGCCTCATACTCTACTCAATGGAAAACAATACGGCTACGGCGGCTCAAATATCAAAGCTGCTGGAATCTAGCGGAATAAAATCCATGGTTCCGGCAAGGCTAAATGAAATGACAAAGAGGGGGCTAGTCTTCAAGCCTAATCCTTCAAGGCCAGACTATAAATTAACTGTTCAAGGGAAAAAATGGGTGGAGGATGAAGTTCTTCCCAAACTCAGAGGACAAGAATCTTGAGCGAAAAGGACGAAATAACCATTCAAGTAAATGTTTCCTCAGCTCCGGCGTGACCTCTCTCCTCTCTGCTAAATATCTCAGGTAAGAGCTTTCCGGCTAGCATCCACCGCTGGAAAAACACTGCAAAAATGCCTTCTCTTTCTTTAAGTTCCCTCGCAGCTTCAGTTAGCGCAGCAATGTCTATGATGAGAACTTACACCGAAGGGAACCACTGGAAGACATACAGTATTTGTTTTTTCGCTACTTCTTCGGCTATGACCTTTGCAATTAAGCGGTCGGTTTCTAGGGGTTGTGTGGTCCATGCTGTTCGGTAGAGCCAGCTGGCAGTACAGCTGCATCATTTCTTGAAAAATATTTGTTTAGCTTCGGGCCAACTCATTTCATGAAGCAAAAACTTTTCCATCAACATCACCTCATTATGCTTAGTCTTTAATATTAAGTGGAGAATTAAAGGTTAAG
>CAYXFE010000022.1:0-9838 GCA_964464195.1 uncultured Candidatus Bathyarchaeia archaeon | reverse complement strand
CTCTACAATACAATGACACGGCGTAAAGAGGAATTCGTTCCTTTAGAAGATAAAATTGTTCGAATCTACACTTGTGGCCCAACAGTCTACGACTATCCACACATCGGAAATCTAAGAGCGTTCGTTTTCTGGGATTTACTCCGAAGATGGCTGAAATATAAGGGCTACAAGGTCATTCAAGTTACAAACATAACCGATGTGGACGACAAGACTATTAGGGGCGCTAGACGCGAAGGAATTCCATTAAACAAGTACACTGAAAAATACATTAAAGCCTTTTTTGAAAACATTGAAGCTCTAAACATCGAAAAGGTGGAATATTATCCGAGGGCTACAGAGCACATCCAAGACATGGTTGAGTTCATAAAGAAGCTTATGGAGAAAGGCTACGCCTATCGCGGAGAAGATGGCTCAATCTACTTTGATATATCAAAATTCAAGGATTATGGAAAGCTTTCAAAAATTAAGGTTGAGAAGCTTAAGCCGGGCGCACGTGTAAAATCTGACCTTTATGGAAAGGAGGAACCCAGAGACTTCGCTTTATGGAAAGCCTGGGACGAGGAAGACGGAGACGTTTACTGGGAGACAGAAATTGGCAAGGGGAGGCCGGGATGGCATATTGAATGCTCGGTTATGGCGATGAAATATCTAGGCGAAACGATAGACATTCACTGCGGAGGGGTAGACCTAATATTTCCGCATCATGAAAACGAAATTGCCCAAAGCGAAGCTCTTACTGGAAAAACATTCGTTAGATACTGGGTTCATAATGAACTCTTAATGGTTGAAGGCCAAAAGATGGCGAAGTCCCTCGGAAACTACTATACGCTTAAAGATTTACTTGATAAGGGCTACAGCGCCAAAGCAGTTAGATTTCTATTGTTATCCGCCCATTATAGGCAGCCGCTAAACTTCACATTTAAAGGCTTAGAAGCTGCTGAAAAAACCGTTGAAAGACTTCAAATATTCATGGATAGACTGAAAACGGCGAATGGAAGCGGATGTGGAAAAGAAATTGAAGAATTGATGCAAAAGGTCAAGAGGGAATTTGAAGCCGCCATGGATGATGACCTAGACATAAACACCGCACTGGCTGCACTATTCAATTTTGTAAGGGAAGTAAACCGCCTAATAGACCAAAATAGGCTGAGTAGGGAAGAAGCAGAGAAAGTTCGCGAGTTAATGATGAATTTTGACAAAGTTTTAGGCGTGATAGGCGAAGAAGAGGAGGCTGAAGAACTTCCAGAAGAAATCATGAAACTAATAAGGAAACGTGAAGAAGCCAGAAAAAGGAAGGATTGGAAGACAGCAGATGAAATAAGAGAAAAGCTTAGAGAAATGGGAATAATTCTTGAAGATACTCCTGAAGGCGTAAAATGGAGAAGAATAAAGAAGTAGCTATTTCCCGCCAATCTTTACTGTTACATCCGCGGAGAAAACCTTTCTTAAGGCTCCATTCTCTAACCTAACTATCAGACATCCATTTTCGTCTATGTCTTCGGCTAAGCCCTCAAATCTTTCATGATTTAAAATCTGCACTTTACGACCGAGAATGCATGAAAGCCTTTTCCATTCATCAACTATGAAATCGAACTTTCCCTCTCTAAAGGTTTCATAGTAAGACTCGAAATTTTCAAGCAGGCTGCAAATGAAACTTTCCCTATTGATTTCTCTGCCTAGAATTTCTTTTAGAGAAGTCGCTGTTTTCCTTAATTTTACAGGAAGAGTTGACAAATTAAAATTGGCGTTTATCCCTATTCCAACGATAACGTATTTTGCTTCTTCTCTCTCTGATATGGCTTCGGCGAGTATTCCGCAAACCTTTCTCCAATCTATCAAAACATCGTTAGGCCATTTAACTTCGGCGGCAAGCCTAAGTTTTTCTCTAATTGTCTTTGCGACGGCAACTGCGGCAAGCAAGCTTATCTTGACAGTTTCTTTCAGTCTTAATTTAGGCTTTAGCAGTATTGAAAGCCATATTCCGCCTTTTGGCGATTCCCATCTTCTGCCAAGTCTCCCTCTTCCGCTCGTCTGAGTTTCAGCAATTACTATTGCTCCTTCTTCTACGCCTTGTTTCGCCAATTTTTTGGCGAATTTATTCGTTGAATCGACTTCTGTAAAATAATATATTTTCTTGCCTAGCCATGCAGTTTTTAGGCATTCTTTTAGCTTTTTTATGTCTAGGTTCTTGTTTTTCAATTTATTTTTCTTCGCAAAGTTCTACTAGGACATTTTTCACGCTTTTTGGATGTATGAATGCTATTTTTGTTCCTTCAATGCCGATTCTCGGCGTTTCATCTACAAGTTTTAAGCCCTCATCCTTTAGTTTCTTTAATAGCTGCTCTATTCCTTTAACTTTGAAGGCTATGTGATGTATTCCTTCGCCTCTTTTTTCCAGAAAGCGTCCGACTGGGCTGTCTTGGCATGTGGGTTCCAAAAGTTCTATCTTAGTTTCTCCTCCTGTTGATAGCATTGCGCTTTTAACCTTCTGGTCTTCCACAACTGTTATTTTCTCCAGTTTTAGGCCAATTTTCCCTTGGAAAATTTCTAGGGCTTCATCCAAGTTTTTAACGGCTATTCCTATATGGTCAACTCCTTCAAACAAGATTTTCACCACTTAAATATTTTAGGCGTTTACACTTAAATTGTTGAAGTTCAAGTGATTTGACGATGAGAATTAAATTTTTCGCAACGGTTTCGCCTGGAATAGAGGATGTTGCAAGTAAGGAAGTAGAGGAGATAATTGGATGCAAGGCAATTCCGGACGTTGGAAAAGTGTTCTTTGAAGCAGACGCAAAATCTGTTTATATCCTAAATTTGAAGGGTTCAACCCTAAACAAGGTTATGATTCAGCTTTGCAGAGAAAACTTCGCTGAGCTTGACGACTTGTATAGGCTTGCGAAAAAAATTGATTATGCATGGATTATTGAAGCTAATCAATCATTCGCAGTTAGAAGCAAACGCGTAGGTACGCATAACTTTACAAGCTTGGATGTAGCTAGAGTTGTCGGTCAAGCAATAATTGATTCCTACTTGGAGGCTTATGGAAAGAGACTAAAAGTGAATTTAGATGCGCCCGACGTGGAATTTTACGCCTTGGTTAGAAATCAAGAATTCATCCTTGGAGTTAATACAACTGGAATATCCCTTCATAGAAGAGGCTATAGAGTATATGAGCATCCAGCAGCCCTAAAGCCCACATTAGCTTCAGCCATGCTAAGAATAAGCGGATGGAAACCAGAAAAAAGCATGATAGACCCAATGTGCGGCGGCGGAACAATACCAATAGAAGCAGCCTTCAAAGCCAACAACATTTCACCCATCCATTTAAGGAAAGACTTCGCCTTTCTAAAGCTAAAAATATTTGACAAAACTGAATTTGAGGAGATAAGAAGCAGAATTCTAAGCCAAAAAAGAAGCAACGGCTATTCTCAGATTTATGGAATGGAAAAGTTTAAACATCACTTAGATGGAGCCATAAAGAATTCCGAAAAAGCAGGAGTACGTAAAAGCATAAAATTTAGGCTTGGAGATGCAACAAGACCTGAAAATTATCCGCGTGAAGACTTAGACTTCATAATAGTTAACCCCCCTTACGGAGTGCGAATGATTCCCGGCGGAAGCCCAAAAGAGCTTTACCGAAGATTTCTACAGGCAATGAAGGAAAGGGCTGAAGGAGCAACTTTGGTTCTAATAACTGGCGCGCATAGAAGATTTAGGGAGGCAGCCGAAGAAAGCGGCATAGAAATAATTGAAGAAAGAACCGTACTTCATGGCGAGCTGAAAGCCAAAATTTTCAAATGCGGACTTAGCAAATTTTAATTGTAGATGAGTATATGTCATTTTAGGCGAGGCTGGGCAATTGGTTGAACCTGAAATAGAGGATAAGAGAATAACTCTAAAAGAGGCTGCGAAGCTAATTCCGGATGGAGCTGAACTTTTCTGGGGAGGCTTCGGCTACCAGAGGCCTCCTATGGCTTTTGCCCATGAGCTAGTTAGACAAGGGAAGAGAAATCTTCACATCTACACTTGCGGTTCAGAAATCGACATAGACATCTTGGCTGGAGCAAGAGTAGCCTCAAAATTTGAACTTGCATTCTTCGCAATTGAAGGAATAGGATTATGTCCAAACATCCAAAGAAGAATAAAGGACGGTTCGGTTCAAATTGAGGATTATACGAATCTGGCTATGGCTCTACGCTTCCTAGGCGGCGCCCTAGGCGTTCCATTCATGCCCATAAAAAGCATGCTTGGAACAGACCTCATCAGAAAATATAGATTTAGAAAGAACAAGGCGAAAGTAATCGAATGCCCCTTTACAGGCGAGAAAGTCTGCCTTATCCCTTCTGTAAGGCCAGACTTCAGCATAGTTCATGTTCAGCGAGTAGATATGGAGGGAAACGCCCAAATAGACGGAGTTGTAGGCGAAGACTCTGAGGGAGCAAAAGCCGGAAAGAAGGTTATTGTTTTAGCCGAAGAAATTGTTGATTCCGCATTGATAAGGATGAAGCCTGACTCAACGGTTATTCCAAACATCTACGTAGACTATGTGGTTGAGTGCCCATGGGGCTCCTATCCTATGATGGTCTACAACTACTACGATTATGATTTAGAGCATGTCCGCCTATACTATACGCAATGCAAAACTGAGGAAGGATGGCAGAAATACTGCGAAGAATACATTACGGGCGTAGAGAATCACATGGAATTTCTAAAGAAGATAGGGATTGAGCGCTTATTGAAGCTTAGGGCTAAAAAACCATTCGGATATTAGGAGGGAATGTGTATGAGCGAGAAGGAATATGCGAAAATTGGAGAATACACATCGCTTGAGATGATGGCTGTCTGCGGAGCCAGAAACATAAAGAACGGCGAAATCGTCTTCGTTGGAACAGGCCTACCTATGCTGGCGGCCATGCTAGCCAAAAGAATGCACGCGCCAAAAGCGAAAATAGTCTATGAGGCGGGCTTCATAGACTCAAACGCCATAGACCTAGCGCTCTCAATAGCCGACTCCAGACTAGCCTACAATGCGGCCGCTGCAATAGGCCTAATAGAAACTCTTGGACTCCTACTCCAAGGAGGAAGAGTAGACGTAGGTTTTGTCGGAGCAGCCCAAATAGACGAATATGGAAACATAAATACAACGTATATTGGAGACTTTGAAAATCCAGTTGTGCGTTTGCCTGGAAGCGGTGGAGGAAACGACATAATATCCTCAGCTAAGAGAATAGTCGTAATAATGACTCATCAAAAGAGGAAATTCGTTAAAAAACTCGATTATATGACAAGTCCCGGACATTTGGATGGGCCTGAAGCCAGAAAACGTGAAGGCTTGCTGGGCGGCGGCCCGGAGCTTGTAATAACAAATCTTTGCCAGATGGGATTCGATGAGAAAACGAAGCGAATAAAACTTTTAACTGTTCATCCAGGCGTTACTGTAGAGCAAGTCGTAGAGAATGTCGGCTTCGACTTGATAGTGCCTGAGCATGTGCCGGAAACCGAGCCTCCAACCTATGAAGAGCTAAGAATACTTCGCGAAATAGACCCTCAGAGGCTTTACTTGGGAAAGGAGAAAAAATAGCCTTTTAATTTCCCATTTTATTCCAAATTGATTATCTTCGCTTCTTTTGTCGTTGTGTCAAGTATGGCTATGGTTGATTTTCCAGTTAGATAGGCGCAGACTTCGCCTGGATTCACAACGATTGTGTCGCCTTTCCTATAGATTTCAGCCTTATGCGTATGGCCGTGAACGATTACGTCGTGGCTCTCAGCATTTATAAGTGCGTTGAGTAGTTCTGTTTCTTCCCCATGTAGGAGGGCGATTTTTAACCCGTCAACTATTATTTCAGCGAATTTCCCTCTAATTTCCGCTCCTATCTCATCAAACTTCTTTTTCAAAAGCTGCTTATCCCCATCGTTGTTTCCATAAACCCCTATTAGGTCTGCCTTCAACTCTTTGAATTTTGCGGCTGTGAAGGGCGCAACATAGTCGCCAGCGTGAAGCACAAGCGCAACATTCTCCTCATTAAGTTTTTTAACGGCCTTTTCAATGTAGGGAAGTCTATCATGCGTATCCGCAATTAGTCCAACCAGCATATCAACTCACCACGATTATAAATTAAGTCTAGAAGGAGGATTTAAGGCTAAGCGACAGCCATTGCTACATTTTCGCTATGGCTTTGCCGTATTCTAGGCCTCTCTCAAAGGCCATTAGGTTCAGTTTCTCTGTTCCCTTCGGAATGTTGCGTAGAATAGATTGTCTCATAGCTTCTGGGTCAACAAGCTTTGTTATGGCTGTGAATGCGCCTAGCATCACAACGTTTGCAACTATCTTCTTGCCCAGCTCCTCAGCCATTCTAGTGGCGGGAACCTCATAGACCTTCACGTTTGGAATCTCCCTTCTTTCCGGAACCATATCCGGGTCAACCAGAAGTATTCCCCCTTCCTTCACTGTGTCCGCGTACTCGTTGTAGGCTTCCTGCGACATGATTATCACTATGTCTGGACGTTGAACAAGCGGATAATCTATTTCCTCATCTGAGATTATCACCTCAGATTTGCATCGGCCTCCGCGTGATTCCGGCCCATAAGACTGCGTTTGAACCGCATTCTTGTCTTCGAAAACACATGAGGCCATCGCCAGCATTAGGCCGCTTCTTATTATTCCCTGTCCGCCGAAACCTGCTATTCGAATTTCAACCTTCATTTTGGCTCTCACCCAACTTTTCCTGCACATCTGAAATGAGCTTTCTGATGAGTTCGTCATAGGCTGGCTTTTCTATATCTACAAATTCGCCGACAACAATTCTTGAGGCTGAAACTTCGGCTTCAGCCGGATCTATTCCATGTATGATCTCTGATGCTTCCTTATACCATTTCATTATTTGAAGCGGATCACCCATCTTGTTGTATCTTCCATATAGGGTTGGGCATGGCGAAATGACCTCTATAAACTTAAAGCCTTTCTTTTGCAGTGCCTTCTTTATTGATTCTGTGAGCCTTCTTACGTGTAGGGCTGTCCATCTTGCCACGTAGACTGCGCCGGAGGCAGCGGCCAAATGGACAAGGTTGAATGGATGCTCTATATTTCCATACGGCGTTGTAGTCGTGAATGCTTCGAGGGGCGTTGTGGGGCCAACTTGACCGCCTGTCATTCCATAGTTAAAGTTGTTTGAGCATATCACCAGCATGTCCATGTTTCTTCTTGCGGCATGTATGAAGTGGTTTCCTCCAATTGCGAATAGGTCTCCGTCTCCGCTTATCACGGCTACTTGCAGTTCTGGATTTGCAAGTTTTATTCCAGTTGCTAGGGCTATTGGGCGGCCATGCGTCGTGTGGAAGGAGTCCATGTTCAAGTATCCGGCTACCCTTCCCATACAACCTATCCCGGAGACAACAACCATCTTGTCAATGTCCAAGCCTAGTTCGTCAATGGCGCGGACGAAACAGTTCATTATGATTCCGCATCCGCATCCAGCACACCATATGGGTGGAAACCTATCCAACCTCAAGTATTTAGCAAGCGGGTGCATAACCAAACTTTCCGCTTCACTCAACTATTTCATCCTCCTAATTCCATCCAAAATCTCCATAGGCGTGTGAAGAGCCTCACCAAACTTTGGCATGAAATAAACTGGAGTAGTTTTCGCTGCTCTTTCAACTTCGCGGACAATTTGCCCATAATTCAATTCCGGAACGACTATCCCCTTAACTCTGGCGGCAAGTTCTGCGACTTGTCTTTCTGGAAACGGCCAAACAGTAACAAGCCTAAGAAGACCAGCCTTTATTCCCTCCTCTCTAGCCTTTCTCACAGCGCTTATAGCGGCCCTCGCCGGAGTCCCATAGGCAATAACGGCTATCTCAGCATCTTCAAGCATGAACTCCTTCACTTTAACTATTTTATCCGCATTCTTCCTAATCTTATCGCATAATCTTCTGATGAGTTGCTCCTGAATTTCTGGACTGTCGGTCTTTGGATACCCTCGCTCGTCATGAGTTAAGCCAGTAACGTGAACTCTATAGCCTTCGCCAAAACACGCCATCGGAGGAACCAAGTCTTCGTCAGGTTTGAATGGAAGATAGTCTGCAGGCGAAACCGTAGGCTTTTTACGGTTAACGATTTCTATTTGGTCTGGCTCCGGAATGATTACTCTTTCCCACATATGCGCAACAGTTTCATCAGCCATTAAGAAGGCTGGGACGCGGAATCTTTCAGAAAGATTGAAGCATTCAATTGTTAAATCGAACATTTCCTGAACCGATGAGGGAGCCAAAGCAATAACTTCATAGTCTCCATGTGAACCCCATTTGGCTTGCATCATATCCTGTTGTCCAGGCTTGGTTGGCTGTCCTGTGCTTGGGCCTCCCCGCATAATATCAACTATAACTAGTGGAGTCTCAGTCATTACAGCCAAACCGATGTTTTCCTGCATTAGGCTGAAGCCCGGCCCAGAAGTAGCCGTCATTGCTTTAACTCCAGCATAGGAGGCTCCAATAACAGCTGCTATGGAGCCTAGTTCATCCTCCATTTGAATATAGACACCGCCAACTTCCGGAAGCCTCCTAGCCATTCTTTCAGCTATTTCTGTGGCTGGCGTTATTGGATAGCCGGCGAAAAAGCGGCATCCAGCCGCAATGGCGCCCTCAGCGCATGCATAGTCTCCGCTGAGGAAATGCTTGCCTGTAAGCACAGCCCTATTTGTTTGTGTTTTCATCATTATTGTTCACCTCGGCTTTTTCAATTACGAAAATTGCCATTTCGGGGCATATGGCGCTGCAGAAACTGCAGATGACGCATTCTTCTGGGTGTGCTGCAACTGGGAAATGGACTCCTCTCTTGTTGAGTTCATTTGATTTTTCAAGGACATTTTTTGGGCAGAATTCTATGCAGAATCCGCATCCTTTGCAATTATCCTTTATTATATGGATTTCCGCTTCAACCTTCTTGATTTTCTCTTTATCTAACGGTTCACGCCATAATCTAACAGGCACTTTTCTCACCACCTTTCGCGAAAGCTTGTTTCGTTTTTTCTATTTCTTCAGGTGTTACGCTCTGCACGATGGCTTGCATCTCCTTAATTTTGGAGGCAAGCCTCTCCCCTTCCGCGGCTGAAACCCAAAGAAGCTGTAATCGCTCCTTTCTAATCCCAAGCTTCTCCATACGTTTCCAGAATCTCTCAACCCTTCTCTGCGTATGGTAATTGGCATTTATATAGTGGCAATCGCCCGGATGACAACCAGCAACAAGAACGGCCGCGGCGCCTCTCGCAAAGGCGCGTTCAATAAACTTGGGAGAAACCCTCCCTGAACACATGGTTCGAATAATTCTAACGTTGGCTGGATACTGAATTCTACTTATTCCAGCAAAGTCGGCGCCCGCATAGGCGCACCAATTGCAGCAAAACGCAATTATCTTCTTTTCCGCATTCTCTTCTGTCGCGGCATCAATTTGGGCGATAATCTGCTCATCTGTAAAGCTGCGGGCGACTATTGCCCCGAAGGGACATTCAGCTGCGCACGTTCCGCATCCGGCACAAGCAGCCTCGATAACCTCCGCCTTCTTCTTTTCCTCATTAATTCTTATCGCGTTGTAGGGACAAACCTTTGTGCAGAGGCCGCATCCCCTGCAGATTTCCTCTATAATTTGAGGCGTTATAGCCTCTACGGTTATTTTTCCCTTAGCCATTAGTATTCCAGCGCGGGCTGCTGCCGCGCTTGCCTGTGTAACACTGTCTTTAATGTCCTTCGGTGATTCTGCGCATCCAGCCAAGAATATTCCGCCGGTAGGCGTGTCAACCGGCCTAAGCTTTGGATGAGCCTCCATAAAGAAGCCTTC
>CAYXFE010000021.1:0-9875 GCA_964464195.1 uncultured Candidatus Bathyarchaeia archaeon | reverse complement strand
ATTACTCCTTTGTAGCTTGGTTTTTCAGCTAATTCCTCGAATACTTTAGAAGGAGAATACAGCACTCGCAGTATTTTTGGTATTTTCAATCAGGTTCTCCACTATTAGGTTTTCATGCATTGATATATCTGTTGTGATTTTAGGCTTCTAGACCTCTCTTAAGCTTCCTGTATGTTGCATAGTCAACATATTCTATGAATGGATTTTCGGCTTGATACTCCACTGTAAACCTTTGCCTTTGGCTTTTATCCTTTATCTGGCTGGTTGTTATGAATAGGTAGGCGTCGCTTCCAGCTCCAGAACCATAACTAACCAGAAGTATTCTTTGATGAGGCTTCGCCTTATCAAGCACAGCGGCCAAACCTATTGGAGAAGCACCAGAATATGTATTGCCAAACTTTGCAACTTGGAGGCTTGGCAGGAACTGTTCTTCTCTAAAGCCTAAGCTCTTCGCGACTTTGGTTGGGAAGTTTATGTTTGGCTGATGAGAAACAAAATAGTCTATGTCTTTAGGCTCAAGCCTAAACTTGTCCATAAGCTTTCTAGCCGCCTTCCTAATATGCTTAAAGTAGGCTGGGTCTCCCGTAAATCGTCCTCCATGGCGTGGATATGGCTCTTGATCTCTTCGCCAAAAGTCGGGAGTATCAGACGTTACAGAATACCATCCTTCAATCTCAGCGATTACGTCTTTCATTCCGAAAATGAATGCGCATGCACCATAACCAACAAAGAAGTCTAGTTCTCCGCCGGGCTCTCCCCTTGGCGCTGCCTGCGAGTTGTCGGCGCCAATAACCATTGCATATTCAACATTCGATTTCGGATAGTAGACAAGCGAGACAGCATCCTTAAACATGCTTGTCGCCGCTTTGCATGCGAACTCTGTGTCCACAGCGTCTACTCCTTGAACTCCATCCAGCGCGTCTTCCTCTCCAAGCTTCAACACTTGCGCAACCTTAGAGGCTATAGGCTTAACAGCATACGGATTAGATTCTGAACCCACATAGACCTTTCCTACCAGCCTATGATCCACGCCGGAATGTATAAGCGCCAATTTTCCAGCTTCAACAGCAGCCGTAATGGCGTCTTCATCTATGAATGGAACCGAGCGTTCCATGAATGGCTCCTTTATTCTGAACTTGGACACGTATACGCCGTAGCCTACTATGCCCGGCGTGTCATAATCCTTGTTAGGATTAGCTATTCTATACTCTTGATGCGGATAGTATTCATCTGCAAATGTGAAAGCCAAACTTATCGTAGGAATTATCTCGCTTCTCTTAACCGCGTATCTTCGCCTAAATCTCGGAACAACCTCTCTTCCCTCTAGGCTTGAAAAGTCTATTTCTTCATCTTCTCTGATTATTCTGTCTGTTAGGCGTCCTGGAACCCTTATTTTACCGTTATGAAATGAAACTATGCCGTAAACGAATCTTCCTATCTTCCTAAACTTGTTTGTAGGTTCATTTATAAGTGTGCAAACTTCCAATACGCCCTTTTCATAGAATAGGTCGATTTCCTCCATTTTTCCGAAGCTTTTCTCTCCGCAGCGTCCACAATAGTCTCGGAGGTTAAAGTATTCCTTTCCGCAGAGCTGACATCTGCATCCTCGGAGCCTATCGCCTATATAGGCTACTCTACGTTCTATAGGCTCGCTGCTCATGGCGGGTTCCTCCCAAAAATGTGAACATAAGCCTTAGTTCCAAAACCTTCAAGTTCAAGGACGCAACCCAAACATGAATCATCAACCTTAACTTGTCTTTCGGCTGCTTCTTCTCTCAACTGCTTAAAAACTTCATATATTTGCGCTCCGCCTGTGGCTCCAAGCGGATTTCCATCAGCCTTTAAGCCTCCATTCAAATTTACATAGACATCATGCCCATCCAATTCATAATATCCATTAAAATCTTGGAAGTTTTCATAAAGATGCTTCCATGCGGTTCCACGCTCAACAAAGCCTAAGTCTTCTAGGGCTATCATCTCCATAACCGTCGACTGGTCATAAACCTCAAGAATTCTAATGTCTTTCCTCTCTATTTTCGCTGTTTCAATTGCAGCTTTCATAGCCAGCCTTGTCGCCAAAAATCCTGTCCTATCTTCTCTGAACGGAAATGTTATGTAGTCTGTTGCTGAGCCTGACGCAATCACATAGATGGGCTTGTCCGTATAACTTTCCGCAGCCTCAGAGCTTGCGAGAATTACGGCGGTTGCGCCGTCAGATATTGGAGCAAAATCATATAGCCCAAGCATTCTTTTCGCTGATTTACGCGCTTTCAATACATGCTCAACTGTGATGCTTCTTCTAAATTGGGCATACTCATTCTTTAGGGCATTCGCATGATTCTTAACAGAAATTTGAGCCAGAGCCAATTGAAGCTTCTCAAGGTCTTCTCCATAAATACCGTAGTTTTTTATGTATTCTCTAAGTAAAAGCTCATGGTTTGCTTCCGGAGTCCCACCTGCATAGTAGCTCCATGGATCTTCAAGCATCATCAAGTCATCGCGGATTTTGTCCCATCTGTCAGTCATTTTTTCCATTCCGCCTACAAGCACCAAATCATACTTTCCCGCCAATATGGCGTTGCATGCATTTACGAATGCTGAGCTAAACGAGCGGGCTGTCTCCATTGGCACGTGAAGCTCCAACAGTTCGGAGAGGAATCCTTCTTCTAGGCCTATCTTGTTTGTTAATGGAAGAAAATAGTCTGAAACGTAGCATGCTTCTAGATCTTTACGTTCTATCCCTACAGAATGTAAAGCCTTTAATCCTGCCTCTTCAATAAGCTTTTCAGGCTCTCTCTCGTAGTGTTCTCCGAACTTTGTTCTCCCAGCTCCTATAATGGCTGGGCAAGATTTTTTAGGCATACGCTACCCCATTTGCAAGCTCTAATTCTCTAAAAAACACCCTTATAATCCTTATGTCTAAACTGGCTCTCCATCAAGCCAGCCATGATAATTTTTCCTTATGCAATAAAGTGGCACGGTAAACAAGCTTCCATTGGGTAGGAACATGTTTAAGCATTTCATTTAAACTATTACTAGGATGAAAAATGTCCGGGTTGTATCGCTTGATTATAACTGTTAAGGAAATACGTGGAAACTGTCCCGTTTACAAGCTGGGCGACAGAATGGTGGTGGAAGAGCCAAAAATCCTGATTAAAGAAAGCAATGCAATATGTATGCATGCATTGGCTTCAATGCTTACGATGCTTGTTCCCTTAAGCCGCGGAGTAAGCTTCAAAGAGCTTGGCCTAGCAAAAGAGGAAGGCGAAATCGGCTATTTGCAATGCCTAGACCCCGGAGAACCCTACACCAATGGCGGAACAGTAATCTTCGAGATAAGACGTGAAAAACTATGATGGGCGGTATTTTCTCAATTTTTCCATGTTTCTTTTCAGAAAATCCCTAAAAGTTTTTGTTAAATCATATTTTTCAACCTCTTCAAGTGGAACCCATATGGCTTCCTTTGCGTCGTCTCCAGGCCTCAATTTTCCACCTTTAATTTTAACAAAGAAGTCTAGAATTACGAAATGATACTTTAATTTCCCGTTTTCGTCAAATGTCATTGAATCAACAACATCTATTAACCTGTCAACCTCTACGTCTAGTCCGCATTCCTCCTTAACCTCCCGCACAACCGCCTGCTCAACTGTTTCTCCCAATTCTACTAGGCCTCCCGGAACGCTCCATTTATCTTTTCCAGGCTCCGAACTTCGCTTAACAATGAGTATTTTTCCGTTTTGGATTATTATTGCGCCTACTCCAACCATTGGATGCTTCGGATACTCCTTTTTCAAGACTAACTCTCCATTCTTTGCTGCAGTCTATGCTTATGCATAGCTTAAATTTAAGACTTCAACTAAATATGAGAAGAGGCGACTGAGAATTTGAAGCCGTTCAGCTTTGTTCATGTTGCCGACTTGCATTTGGGCTATATGCAATATAATCTGGATGCTAGATTGAGGGATTTCGCCCGCGCCTTCGACGAAGTTGTTGAGAAGACTTTGGAATTGAAGCCCGACTTCATGATTATTGCAGGCGACATCTTCCATCATGCTAGACCTTCAAATTTCACGCTTGAAAATGCAATAAGGAACTTCAGAAGGTTAAAAGAGGCTGGAATCCCGGTTTTGGCGGTTGACGGCTCGCATGATGCTGCGCCAAACGTTATTACTGGGACTATTCTTAATCCGCTTCACAGCGCCGGACTCATACATTATCTGCCCAGACTTGAAGGGGCATGCTGGGAAAACGAAAACTGCTACGTTTACGGAATACCAAACTTCCGAACTAAAAGAAGAACCGAAGAAGCCCTACCAGAATTCTACGAAAAAAACAAGCCTTCGCCGAGGCCATCAAAATTTAACATTTTCGTCTTTCACATGGCAGTAGACCTTCCAGGAGCCGTTCCACCCTACATGGAGGCTGAAATAAGCCCAGAATTAATACCCGAAGGATTCAACTATTATGCCGGAGGCCACGTGCACACTCCGGTTAAGCTTCCATTCAAAAACGGCCTCTTAGTCTATAGCGGATGCACAGAAACCGTAAGCCTTCAAGACATAAGGAACGAGAAGGGATTCTACTATGTCGAAGTGAATGAGAAGGGCGACCCTAAACTTGAACGTGTAAAGCTTGAGTCTCCAAGAAAATTCATTCTTTTGGACATGGACTTCAGCGGTTCTATGCCTCAAAAAATAACTGAGGAGGCTATAAGAAGAGTTAAGGAAGCCGATGAAGAAGAAGCAGTAATAATCCCATTAATTAAGGGAGTTTTGCCCTCCGAAGCCAGCAGAACAGACGTAGATTTAGCAAAAATAAGAGGCGCAGCCGAGAAAGCCTTAATAGTTAGGCCTATTTTACGGCTTACGGAAAGCGAGGTTCCCGAAGAAATTGTTCGCTCAATTTTTGAAAGCGAACTCAAAGATTTGAAGACAAAATCCTTTGAATACTTCAATCAAATATTTGTTGAAAGGTATCCGCCTGAAAAAGCCGAGAAAATGGCTCGTTTAGCAGTTGAAATTTTAGAACCCCTAGTTAGAAAGGATGAGGAGAAAGTTAAAAAAGCCCTGGAGAGTTTTGTGGATGAGAATAGAAACGGTAGTTCTTGAAAATATTCGTTCCCATGTAAATTCAAAGGTTGACTTTAAGAAGGGCTTCAACTGCCTAGTAGGCGGCCTTGGAACCGGAAAGTCAAGCATTCTTTACGCTATAGACTTCGTCCTTTTCGGCGACCCGCTTGGAAGAAGCTATGACTATTTGCTGAGGGAAGGAGCCGACATAGGAAAGGTAGCCCTAAAATTCATCCACAACGGAAAAGAATACACGATTATAAGGGCTCTAAGAAGGAGAAATAACAGAATAAGCCAGGACATGGAGCAACTAAAATTTTTCGAGGGAGAAAAGCTTATTGCAAGCCATAAAAATGAAGCCGTGGCAGAGCAGCTTAAGGCGATAACTGGCTTAGACCAGGACTTGTTCCGCGAGCTAATATGGATAAGGCAGGAGCATCTGAAGGAGCTTCTTGACGTTAGGCCGAGGGAAAGACAAAAACGCCTAGACGAGCTTTTCGGTTTGTCAGACTATGAAGTTGCATGGAAGAATTTAGGTGAGCTTGGAAGAGACTACAAGAAGGAAAAGGAAATTCTAGAAAAAGACTATGATGTCGTGGCGATAAATGAAATTCAGCAAGAATACAATAAATCGGTTGAGGAACTTGCAAGGCTTGACGAGGAACTTCAAAGCATAAGAAAGATTCTGGTTGAGAAGGAAGCCTCATTACATCAAATTGAGGAAAGGCTTAAGTCGCTTGAGGAAATGCAAGCGAAAATGGAGGCTGTTGAAAGGGAAATAGCCGAACTTAAGGCAAGTATCGCTAGCAATGAAGAATTATGCTCAAGAATAAAAGAACAAATTCAGCAAAGAAAAATCCGCCTAGAAGAACTGCAGCATGAATTCTACATGCTAGAAAGCGAGGAAAATAAATGGAGAAGCCAACTTGAAAAAATCGGAATAGACCCCAACATAAGCCTAGACGAACTGAAAAATTACATTTCAACCGTCAACGAGCAGATTTCTCAAATTATGGGAGAACAGGAAGCGACCAGAAAAGAGATTAGAACCACCCAGCAAAGATGGAACACTCTAACCACGCAGAGCATATGCCCACTATGCCTTCAACCCCTAACAGGCGAGTATAAACAAAGTTTGCTGCAAAGAATGAATGAGGAGAATGCAGAGCGCCAAACAAGGCTGTCGACCCTTCAGAAAGAACTTGAAGAACTTCAAAACCTAAAGAAAACAGCAGACAACATAGCCTCGAATTTGCAGACGCTTCTCTATAAGCGTGAAACTTTAACGAGCCAGATGGAAGGGGAAAAGGGAGAAATTGAAAGGTTAAGTTTGGACTTAGAGAAAAAGCAGAAAGTGGTAGAAGATTTAAAGAAGAGGCTTGAGGAACTTAAATCGCAAAAAATAGAGTTTGACCTTACAGAACTGCAAAGAGTTAGAGAATCTAGAGATGAGTTATTCAGGGAATATTCCCGCCTTAAAAGTCAACTAAGCCTTCTTGAATCCAGAAAAATAGACGTTGGAAAGCGAATAGACGAACTTAAGCAGAGAATAGACTCTGCGCAAAACAAAATTGACAAATTGAATAAATGCAGAGAAATAATCGAAATAATCGACAGCATCCGCGATGGATACAGAAATATTCAGCCGAAACTCAGAACAGAATTCGTCAAAACACTTGAAAGATTTGTTCAGCAAGTCCTAGATACGTTGACAGGCGAGGAATCCTCACTTCTGCAAATAAAAATTGACGAGACGTACTCTCCAATAGTGATAAGTGAAGGCTACAAGCGCGAAGTTTCAAATCTTTCAGGTGGAGAAAGAACTCTGCTTGCATTCGCCTACAGGCTTGGAATAGGACAACTAATAATGCAGTCAAGAACAGGATTTGGCCTCCACCTACTCATACTGGATGAACCTACGGAAAGCCTCGGCCGCGAGGACGGCTCAATAGACCGCCTAGCAGAAGCAATCTCACGGCTGAAGACAATTGAGCAGATTATTGCTGTTACGCACAGCGAAGCCTTTGCTGAAAAGGCTGAACATGTCATTAGGCTTGAAAAGGAAAACAATGTAAGTCACGTAATTGCCGAAGAAAAACCTTTAATTGCAATAGAATAGCCGAAACCCATAAACTTCTAGAAACAATTAAAAGTGATTTCACAATTAGTTTCTAACATTCACAGAGCATGGCGAGGAGAAAGCTTGGAAAAAGAAGCCATTTCCTCTCTTGAGCTAGCATACAACTGCCTAGAAGAAGCCATAAAATCTGCTATAGAAAAAAGGGAGCATAACCTAGGCGAACTAGTCTGGAAGGCTTCATCAGAACTTGAATATTCCCTCTTTCTGCTCTCAATGAAGATTGGAGAGGAAAACCTGCCAAAAATCAATCCTAGCTCCCGTTTTGACCCAAAATTTAAGGGGGAAATCGGCCCATTTCTAGTGTCAATTCAAGACTTAACCGCGGAAGCCATAAAACTTCTGAAGAAAAAGCTTTATTCTGAAGCCTACGAAGCAGCTAGAGCCGCCAGAAACGGCCTTCTAAGACTGCATACAATGCTTGAGAGACAGAGGAAGGAGAAGAGGAAGAAGAAGCGCTAATTCACTCTTCCGGCGGAATCCAGACCTTCTTTTCCTTGAACATCAGAATATTATTTCCCTTAGATATTACGCGGAAATCCTCTTTTAGGTCTATCTTATGAAGAAACTTCTTCAAAATAACCTTCAAGTATGACTTTTTTATGTTTTCAGACTCTATTTTTGCCTCGTCTCCAGCGAAGCTTACTTCTGTTCCAAGTTTTTCTTTTAGGAATTCTTCCAGTTCCTTTATTGTTTCTCCGTCCGCTTTGCTTCTCAGCTCGCTTGCGTCTATTATTATTTCTGGCATGTTTTCACCCTTAACGTCTAATCATTATTATTCTTACTTGGTCGCATGTATCCTCACACCAGTCGGATATCATTTCTAGGGCTTCGTTAAATTCGTTTATCATAACAGCAACTGAAGCTCTAACATCTCTTTCCTTCACAAGCGCCTTTCTAACCTCTCTGTGCAGATCATCCACCTTCTCTTCTTCTCTTTCAACTTCATCTGCAGCGTTTAAGGCCTCCTTTGGATTTTCTATCATGCTGTTTATGCATTTTCTAAGCGAGAATACGCACTTCTTAACGCCTTCCATCATTTTTATACATGCTTGTTTTACGTTTTCTGGCACTTCTTCCATTGGTAGAACAGCCAATAGCCTTGCTGATTCATGGCTCCAGTCAGCCACCATGTCCACTCCTTTAACTACATTCATCAAGTCTTCTCTGTCTATTGGGGAAAGCTCGCCGTGAGAAAGCTCATCCATGACTTTCCTTCTTATTCTGTCTGCTTCTTCCTCGTTTTTTGCAACTCTTGTTATTGCTTCTCTCATTTCCTTTTCTTTACCTTCCATTGCAGCGTGTATGGCCTCCTCCAAATCTTCAACTATGCCTACAGTGATGGACAAGTGCTGTTTTATCATCTGTATGGCTCTTTCTTCACGTCTTTTTTCAAACCATTTTAGCAGCTCACTCAACTGCTAGTTCCTCCCGTAACCCTCTGCTAGGATATGGAAAAACATAAATCTTATCCATAGGGAAATGAACAAAAACCTTCTGTCCGGCATTCAACCATTTCCCTATCATTGAAGGGCGAACAACAACAATTTCATCATCATTTTCAAGCCTTATCTCATAACGGACATCGGTCCCTTCAAATCTGAATCGTTCAACAACTCCCGCAAGACAATTTCTTTCTCTCTTGGTTTTGAAAGAAATTGCTTCCGGCCTAACTGCCAAAACAACTCTTTCGCCCTCATTCATCGGTTTTCCTTTCACCTCAAGCTTAAATCCGCCTCTAAGCTCAATAATTGAACAGTCTCTTTTAGTCTCCTTTACGTAGCCTTCCAAAAAGTTTGATTCGCCGATGAAGTTTGCAACAAATACACATTTAGGATTCATGTAAAGTTCCTGTGGAGTCCCAACCTGCAGTATTTTTCCCTTTCGCATTACAGCTATTCTGTCTGAGATGGCCATGGCCTCTGCTTGGTCATGCGTTACATGGATGGCTGTTAACCCTAAATCTTTGGCCATGCGCCTAATCTCATATCGAAGCTGATTCCTAACCTTCGCGTCCAGCTGCCCCAAAGGCTCGTCTAGCAGCAGAAGCTTTGCTCCTGCACATAAGGCTCTCGCCACGGCTACACGCTGCATCATCCCTCCGCTTAGCTCGTTTGGATAGGCATCTAATCTTTCATGGAGAAGAACCATTTCTAGGGCTTCATGCGCTATTCTCGCAGCCTTCTCTTCTCCCCACCCCTTAACGCGCGGCCCATAAGTTACGTTGTCCCAAACATTCATGTGAGGAAACAAAGCGAAAGTTTGGAAGACAAAGCCTACTCCTCTATCCTCCGGCGGAACATCGTTAACAAGCTTTCCATCAATGTATATTTCGCCTTCATCCGGCTTGAGCAGTCCAGCAATAAGCCTAAGCAAGGTTGTCTTTCCACATCCGCTTGGTCCAAGCAAAGCGAAGTATTCGCCGTCGTGCACATGTAAACTCACATTATTCACAGCGACTATTTTTCCAAAGCGCTTAGTAACATTTCTAAGTTCAACTTCAGGCATGAAATTCACTCCTAGACGGGCAATTTTGTTTAAATGCTAATATTTTCCTTTACCTCCGACTACGAGTCTTAATAGCAGTAATATGATGAATGAGAAGAGGATTAAGAATCCGCATCCAAGCCCTATATCTAACCTTGTCGCTTGAACTGGGCCTTCTCCTT